>JALNWB010000001.1 GCA_023231105.1 Ignavibacteriaceae bacterium
AGTAAAAAATGACTTTTCTGCCGGGATGGCGGAATTGGTAGACGCACAGGACTTAAAATCCTGTGTCCCGTTGGGACGTGCCGGTTCGAGTCCGGCTCTCGGTACAAAAAGCAATGAAAAGTCGGTTTCCAAAGTCAAAAGTCAAAAGTCAAATTTTTTGTAACTAAAGTTTTGGCTTCTCACATTTGGCTTTTTTTGTTTTTGTTGATTAGTCATTGGTTAATAAGATAAGTTGTTATTTGAGTTTTGGAAATTGTGATTTATAATCTTGGGTTCTTAGCTCAGTTGGTTAGAGCGTCTGCTTGACGTGCAGAAGGTCATAGGTTCGAATCCTATAGAGCCCACAAAGGATAACTTATTACAAAATAAACAAATATAGGAAATTAAAATCATTTGCTTATTTCATCATTGCCCCATTATTGCCCCACTTTTTCAGAGAATGTTACCTTTTCTAAATCTTTTCGCATCTCGTCCGTGCTAATTCTCCTGTAATGTCTCGCAGCCGTTTCGGGAGAGTGACCTACTAATTCCGCAACGCTTTCTACTCGCGCAGATTGTTCAAATGCAATTGTTTCAAATGTTTTTCTAGGAGTGCGAAGCGTATAACCCTTACCGATGAGTTTAACATCTTTTAAGAATCTTCTAAAAGCCGTTCCCATTTCGTCCGTGCCGGAGTAGTTTATTATTCTCCCGTGTTTTACTTCGCTAACTCTTTTTGTTAAAACCGGAACGAGCATGGAATGGATAGGGCGGATCTTCTCAATCTTTCCTTTTTGTGAATAGTAGAGAAAAATTTCTTTTGCAAGATCAATTTCTTTCACTTCTATTTTGTAAATATCCGTAGGGCGCAGACCGGTGTAGAATAACATTAACATCATAGTTTGAAAGTTTGTGTTTTTCTTTTTGAGAGCTGCAAATATTTTAGAAATATCTTCACTGGAGAAAATAATAATTGTTGAGATCTTCGGGGAAGTGATAACATCTTTATTTAATCGGAAAGCGTTTGGAATGTAACTGTATTCGAAAAGGAAGTTGAGGAACTTCTTCATGTTCTTACAAATATTTGCCTTTGTGTTGTGCGCATACTTCCATTCTTTAACCTCATTAAGAAAATTTTCTACGGTGTATTTTGTGAGTGTTGAGCAATCGGAGCCGGGAGGAAAAACCTTTGCAAGTTTCTTGAAAAAGTTATTGTATTCATAAATAGTTTTTTTATTCTTTTGTTTGTTATTTCTTAAAAAGTGATCAAAGGCTGATTGTAATGGGGCATTTGGGGCAATGTGTTCGGGGTTAGCGTTCTTTTGCATTCGCTCATAATCGAAAATAGTTTGGAATTGATAAGCCATGTCCCGATTTTCTTTAAGAATGCTGGTAGATTTTTCCACCCTTTTCCCATCTTCATCATAACGGATATAGATGTAAGGGGAGCCTTGTTTATCAAAACGAAGTTTACTTTTTCTCATAATTTAAACTCACTTGTGTATTTCCGCTTGGAGTAACAGCAAAGTAATAATTTATGATTATGTGATCTTTGAAAATGTGAACGGACCGGATGAGATTTTTCAAAACTTCGCGCTGTTTATGGATGTCCATATTTTCAAATCTTCCGAACTTGAATTTACTGAAATCAAATTTTTCTGTTTTGATCTTTAGTTGGTTATCTACTTCAGTTGTTATTGATTTAAGTTTTTCCACATATTCCGGATTGAATGAGGTAGAGGAATGAATTGCCTCAAGTGTTTTGTCGGAATCAATTTTAAGTTTATTGATGATTTGGTTTGATCTGATTACTATTGCTTCTTCTTTGGCTTTTGTGTACTCTTTTATTTTCGCAAGGTTTATTCTATATGAAGTAACATTCTCCAGGATAAGATCATTTACAAGATGCTGGCGAACGAGTTTGCTGTTAGGGCAAGCGGTTAAGCCATGCTGCTCTTTGTTGCTACAGTTATAGTAATAGTCTGTAGTTTTTGTTTCTTTACGTTTAACAAAGGATGCTTTTGCTGTAGAATCACAATGTCCACAAAAGGCAATATCCAGGTTTGAAACAAGAAAAACATTTTTACGCGGACGTGATGTTGGTTCTTCCGTTCCAAGTTGCTCAATTAATTTTGCGGCGTGTTCGGGAGTGATAATAGCATTCCATGTACCGGGTTTATTGTCTTCATCAAAACCGGAATAGAACTGAAGTCTTTTAGTGGTTAGCATAAACCCCAAAGTTGTTTGAGACCATCTTTTCCCTTTCCGGGTTGGGTATTTCTCCGGTTGCTCATTCAACAGCCGAATGATTTCTTTTTGTGTTTGCCCTTTATCGAGCAGTTTAAAAATAAAGAGGAGGCAATCTTTTTCTTTTTTGTTTATAATAAAAGATTGAGAATCTTTATCCCAAAGATAGCCGAAAGGGGGCGGCGTATATCTGCGTTTTTTCATGTTTGAACTCCTTTGAATGTTAGTTCTTAAAATATTTTATGTGTTAAAAAGGTTATAAAGAAATAGTTAAAAGTTAATCCTCATTGCAAAATTTAATTTGTTGTTGTTTGTGTTAAAGGATAAATTATATTTTTTATTGTATTCATCTACATGATTTTCAGTGCTAATAATACCCCAAATATAAGCAATAGCAAAAACACCTAAACTTATATTTCTATATCCAGTGGATTCATCCCGTGGATTGCCAGCCCCAGGATTATTTAAATAAGAACTTGGTGTTTGCATTATTTGTTGATGGAATAATATGGCTGCTATTATAGCAGAAGTGGAAATTGAAAAACAAGCCCACCCTTCTTCTTCACCTTGAGCAACCAAACCCATCCCCGGTAGAATAACTGATAATGTTATATAAAGGAAACTTGATCTTTTTTGGCTGTCTAAATGTTCATCAATTACTTTGAATAATTTTTTGTCATAATAAACTGCATCAAGATACAGCATAGATGCTTTATTGGCATTTTTTAATTTTAATTGTTCTTCGGCTTGATTAAAATAGATATTTGCGATTCTTTCTTTTTCTTCAGTAGATAATTTAAAACCATATTTTTCTGCGTTATCATAATAAGTGATGGATTCATCAAATAGTTTGTTCTGATAGCAGGAATCGGCAAGGTAAATACATAAAGAGGAATGAACTGTTTTTAGGTGTTGGTATTGTTCTTCACTTAGACCCGGAAGCTCAACGGCTGTATCTATAAACGTAAAAACATTGCTATAATTTTTAACTGCTTGAGATTCTTTAATTAGCTCAACATAATTTTTATAAAGAAGACCATTGACTATTTTCCCTTCAACTGAAAAATATTTCGCAATTTCCAATTCAACCAGGCTTTCAGAATATTTCGTCTCTGTATATAATCTTTCTGCTTTTCGTAAACTTTCTTCCCCCTTTAAGCGGAAAACGTCGTTATTTATACTTGTAATTTCGTTAGTAAGTAATTTAATCTTGTACTCTTTCAAATTAATTATATCTTTTGTTTTTGAAGGTAGGTCGCCAAAATATTTCGTTCTCTTTTCTTCCCCTTTATAGTAATGACGACCATTAACATACATATCAAGATAAGTATTCTCTTTGTTTGGGTTTAAAACTACCATAAAACCTCTGCTGGTAAATCCAGGTATTAATGTGTTTAAATCAACAGGAATCGCACTCCCCCAAATTATCGCCGATCCATCAGCAGTTACATCTGTAATATTGCCGTTAATCGTAAATTGTGTATTCTCCCCTTTTATGGTTTCGAGTTCATCTTCTAATGTTCTGATTTCCGTTTTTAAGTTATTGGATATTGTTTCAAGCGAATCAATATTTTGTGCAAACCCAACATTAAAAAACACTGCTATAAAAATTATTGCCACTCTCATGGTACACCTCTTTTTTTGTTCGTTAATTTTTCCTCCAACTCTTTTATTCGTCTTTCTTTTTCGGCTAATTGTAGTTTAAGCATTTCGATCAGGTCTTCGTATGGTTTTATGACCCTTTCTAAAGTTGTGCTGGTGATACCGTTGTAGTTATATTCTCTTGGCTCACCGACAAAGTTCCCATGCATCCCTTCACCCTCAGTATGTTTTTGGAAACTTTCATCGTGGACAGTATAACTTTGGGTTGGTGGAACTGTTATTTTGATACCCTTTTTTTCTTCAAGGGTTTTTAATATTTGGGTGAACAAATCAAGATCAATGTCCTCTTTTGCCATATGATAGCTAAAATTTGCGGCGGTCATATCAAGCATTTTTGCAATTTGAACATCCTTGATACCGGAATCTTTTAATAATTTTCTAATTAAATCTTTTCTTTTTGGCATAAAAATCAAACAAATAAACAAAAGTTAAATAAAAATAAAAAAATACTTGACAATGACTTTATAATCATTTATCTTTACAGCGCAGTTAAAACAAAATAAAAAACAAATAAAAAGTAGAACCAATGAACGACATAAAAGTTAAAAAGGATTATCGAAAAATCCAAATCGTAATTTCTCCTGAAGAGAGAGAAGAAATAAAAGCAAAAGCATACGAACTGCTTGCAAAGGAAGATCAAGCGGGTGTACAAACAAAGCTTGCCGAGATGTTGTTTACTTCGCCTCAAAATATTTTTATGGCATTTTCCGGGAACAACATGAAGCTAATGGCAAGAATTAAACAATTCATCAACGCTTATACACCTTCAGAAGAATTTCAAAGAACTACATGAAACATAACTTAACATATAGAAAAAGGCAAGTGTTATCATTCGAGCAGAGTTCAAGAAGCGTTCGAGCAGTTCAATTAATTAGGAATTAATAATTACGAATTCCGCCAGAGGCGGATAAATAAATTCAAAGGGAAAACAATGAACATGGAAATTTTTAGGGAATTTTATCCGTCTTTTTCAGTCGGGGTAGTTGTTGGGATGATAATTATTCTTGCTGCTTGCGCTTATGTGTTAATTAAGTCTGACAAGGAAATAGAGAGATTAGAAAAATCAAAGAATATCGAACGCAAAGAATGCGCAAGACTTACCGAAGAGAATCAATTTCTAAGAGATGCCAACCAAAAGATAGCCAAAGAAAATTACGATGCGGGTTTTGCTGCGGGGAAAAAAGTTATTAACACTCCCAAATTTGATAAAAAATATTTAACCGATGAGGTAACGGCATGAGCATTAATACAACAATTTTAACTTCAGATGGAGAATCTACAATCATTCTTAACGATGGAGGTTTATCAACCATAATTGTTAAAAAGAAAATCAAGAATACCGGATTCCCATTTATTGCCCTTGCGTTCGCAGCAATTCAATTTATTACTAAAAAAATTATAGGGAAGTTTTATGAGCAAACAAGATTTTAGAGTTTTCTCTACTGTTCAATGCACAGAGCCGGGATGTACAAAGAAAATTAAACAGAATGTGATCAACCGAAAACCTGATGCGGATAAGTGTTTTAGGCATTGGCCGTTTGCAAGAAGGAATAGATGCCAGGGAAGAAAGTCGGCAGATAGCAGTCAGCAATTAGCAGTAGGCAATAACTAATTTATAAAAAGGAGTTCATCGTGGAAATAATTAGGCACATCGTAGCAAGTAACATCGTAGTTCTTGAAAGAATAAGAAAAGATTACGGAGATATACCGGCGCTTGCAGAGAGTATTAAAAGTGAAGGGTTACGCAACCCTATACATGTAATTGAATCGAGAAACGGTCAATACGTGCTCTTGGCGGGGGAAAGACGGTTGGAGGCTGTAATGTTATTGGGTGAGCCGTTAATTGCTGTTAGAGTGATTGAGGCGAAGATTAAACCGGAGAATTTCTACAGGTTCCATCGTAATTACCAAACCGCAAAGAGTACGATTAAGAATAAGATTATGATTAAGAACTTAAACTAAAACTGAGAGAGAATATGCTTGTAAATATTGGTGATGTAATTATCCGCGAGGATAGGATAAGAAAAGATTTTGGGGATATTTCGGAATTAGCCGAGGATATCCTGGTAAATGGTTTGATCAATCCGCCGGTAGTAACTCCGGAAAAGGTTTTGCTTGCCGGTGAAAGAAGAATGATGGCAATGAAGCAGCTTGGGTACAAACAAGTGGAAGTAAGGACGTTGACCGTTCGCGATTACGAACACAGGTTAATGATAGAAATTAGCGAAAATGAAAACCGGAAGAACTTTTCTTTTACGGAAAGAATGGATTTAGCGCGAAGGCTTGAAGTGGTTGAACGGGAAAAGGCGAGAGAAAGACAAGCAACTTCAACAGGAGGGGCAATTCCACAGCTTACGCAAATACTTGCGGAAGGTGAAACCAATACAAAAGTAGCGGCGGCAGTTGGATTTGGTAGTAAAGAAACTTTACGCAAAGCAAAGAAAGTAATGGAGAGCGCCGACCCGGAAATGATAAAAGCACTTGATGAAAACCAGTTAAGCATAAACGGCGCTTATAAAAAGCTGCAAGAAAGTTTGGCGGAAAAAGAAGAGCAACTATCGAGCAAGAATATAACAATCGAAAATTTGATGAAGAAAAAGGATGATAAAGATTCAACAAAAGCCCTTGAAAATAAGCAAGAGGAATTGCGGAAGTTGAAAGCCGATCTTACAAAAGCCGAGACAGAGCTTAAAGGATTACGTGAAGTAAAAGAAAAGAAAGATGAACTTGAATCCCTCCACAAAGAAGTTGAAAAGCTGAAAGAGCGCCAGAGCAAAGCCGTGCAAGAGTATAAGGAAATGGGAAAAATATTCAGTTGGATTGACAAAACAAAAGGGTTTATCGGGAATGAAATGCTACAAATTCCTACACTAATGTACCTTCCGGAATCTCCGAGCAAAGTAGTGAAAGATGAAGTAAAGCATATCCTCCAGGTTATTTCAGATTGGAGTTATGCAATGAGACAGAAATTTCAAATTGAGGAAGATGAGTTATGAGCGACGGGAACACGGCTTTAATGCCAGCGTTAGATGTAGCGAGTTTGCCGATGAACGTGCTGAAAGATTTAGCCTTTAGTTTACAGGGCGAACTAATGAAGCGGACAGTTGCGGATGTTGAGGAATTCAAAGCAAAGACAGCCGATACAATAAACTCACAGCAGAATGAGATTGAAAAGCTAAAAAACAATTTGAATGCACAGAGTGAAAAAGTTTTTTTCATCCATGCCAGAAGCGCGGACGAAAAGTATTTAACCATGCGAATGTTGGGGAATAGGAATATTCCTCCGATAGCTAACAAGATGACGCGGCTATTGCAGTACGCGGGAATATTGCAGATAGGGAAATCGATTCCTTACAGCAATGCCTTAGCCGGGAAAGAACCGATAGCTATAACATATAAAATCTCCAACGCGCAAGGGTATGAAGGATTAGGCTATAAATTCCATGAAGCCAGATCATGGGAGATCATCCACAAGAAGTTAAAGAAAGACGAGTTGTTCAATAATTTCATGAATTGTTCTACTAAGGAAGAGTTAGACAAATTCATAAGCACATTACCGTTAATTTATAAATAAAAATATATGTTAACTATGTTCAATAATCAAAGGAGCAATACAATGAGCGGACTAATATCAATTTTCGATACGATCCCGCACGGAATTTCCTTTGCTACAATAGCGAGGGAAGATAGACCGAATGGACGGGTTCCGGTAAATAGTTTTACCAGAATATTTGTTGAGAACAAGCGTGAACGTTACACCCCAAAATCTGAAATGGTATTGCAAAGATTTTGCAAAAATTTAAAAGATGAGATTGACGGATTAACTTTTCAAAAACGGGTAGAAAAGAACGATCCATTTTTACCGGCGCAAGAAGTGAGGGAAGAACTTTCACACAAATTATGCGTAAGTGAACAAGCGTTACGCGCATGGTGGAATCCTTGCGATAAGAGCGGTAACAAAATGGGCATTGGTGATCTGATAGCTTATACCGATAAAATGAAATCAACTTTTTTAATTGAAGCATTATTGAATGATATAAGAGGATTGGTCCATGCCGGAAGTTGTTAAAGAAGACAAGCGTAAGAAAAAGCCAACGGTGTTGGAAGGCGGAAATCGCGTTGCGGTCTCCGAGTTGGAAGCTGCGCAAATAATGGGCTTAAAAGAAAGCGATACATTCCGGGAAAAATTTGTACCGGAACATATTCAGCCAAGTTATTTCCCGGATAGCAAAAGACCATCATATAATATTTTTGAAGTTTTAGGGTTGTTCGGCAAAACGAAAAAAAAGGAGGAACAGCCACGGCAGATAGTGGATGTTGCATTTATAGAAAGAGTAAGGAAAATGGCACAGAAAACAATTAGGAATTCCGCCTCAGGCGGATAAATAAGAAATTTAAATTCAAAGGAGTTCAAACAAATGGAAAAAGTTCACATAAATAACGGCAGCAATAAACCGATTTGCGGCGCTGAGGATTTACGATTAACGGGTGTAAAGGAATGTACGTCTTGTTTGGAGTGCCAAAAATTACGCGCTAGTGCAATGACAAAACTTAGAACACTCCGCAGACTTGAAGCAGATAGAAAGATAGTACGTGACTATCTCTACGGGAAGGACAGCAAAAATTTAAGCGATGAAGACCGAGAATCTTACAAAATCCGTTTAGACGAGATTGAGGAAGAATCGAAAAAAAATCATCCACAATCAAATAACGAGGCATATCTAATGAGCGAGTTAAGTGTGCCGATAACCGCAGAGGTAGAACATGTCTAATACAGCAACAATCGAAAAATCAAAAACAGAAGCGAACGAGAATAATTTACCACTTGTTCAGGATAACAGTTCACTTTCCACTTTTCTTCGTAAAGTTGAAAGAATAATGATCCCCTTGGTGCCGGAGATGTTGAATTTTGTAAAACCGGAATTGAAACTTGGTTTTGAAAAGATCAATGTAATAAAGGAGAGAGATGCATATTACGTTCAAGGGGGTTACGCGCTAAAATTAACAAAGCTTAATGAAATAGCAGTAGCAGCCGGTATTCAAATTTCTTGCGGAAGAAATCCCGAAAAATTTTATGATGATGCGGGAAGGATTACAAATGTTAAACATTATGTGCAGTGGACCTACCGGAACATTGACGGATCAACGAAGCGGGGAGAAATCAGCGGAGAATACAACTACGCCGAAGATATCCAAAAGTTTACAGCCAAAGAAGATAAGCTTGACGACAAAGGAAAAGTAAAACTTCCAAAAGGGGAAATTGATTGGAATTCAGTTAACCAGCGCCGGGCAAAAGCGGGACAACTTGCTGAAAGTAATGCCATTTACAGAGCGATAAATAAAGCATTACCAAAATTACGAGGAACATACACAGCCGAGGAACTTAAGAAACCGTTCCTTGTACCTTGTGTAATTGAAGATATTGCGGATATTTTGGCAAAACATCCCGAGCTGGAGAATGAATATCTTAGAAAGAAATTAGGGCTTGCCGGTATGCTGTATGCAGATCCGCAGCAAGTTGAAAAAGTAAAGAATGAATTTAGAACATCAACTCCGGCTCCAATGTTTGAAGAAAAGCCGAAAGCGGAAAAGATTGAGGATGCAAAAGTGATAGAAGAAAAGCCGAAGGCAGCGGAAAGAAAGGTTGAAGACCCGGACGAAAAACTTTTCCCTCCCGGAATGGTTGATAAGAATGAGCGGGCGAAGTTTTACGCGGAGCAGTTCAAAGATTCGCCGCAAGAAGAAAGAACGAAAGTAATTAATGATTTGATTGCAAAGAAAAAGTTTGAGCGGAAAAACAAAGCAACGAGCATCGATACTTACTCCGTAGCAAAGCAGATTGAGTTTATAGAAATGCTTTGGAAACTCCCATAATTAGGAATTAGGAATGAAGTGCACGGTATGCAATAGAGAATTAAAGAATCCTAAAAGCGTAGAAAAGGGAATTGGTCCGGTGTGCGAAGGCAAAGCGAACGGCAAAAAAGTTAGAGCGAAAAAAGCAAAAAAAGATAAACAGCAATTGGAAATGTTTTAAAAGGAGTTCAAATTGATTAAAAAGGAAAAATCATATCCGCAAAATGTTTTAGCGTTGGTTGATAAGGTCATGGGAGATATTCAAAGAAATCTTGGTGAATTTAATACTTGCTCTTTAACCGCCGATAGCATTTTGCAATTTTGCATTAAACTATTAATGAAAGACCCAATCTTTGAACGTGAACACTTCGATGTAACAGCAGCAGAAGATGGAGACGAAATAAAACTTACACCTTTGAATCTATATAGCCTTTTGTGGTTAAATCACATTAGGGTCACTTACAAAGAAATCGAAGGGAAAAACGAATTCGAAACAATTATTGGGAAATTCTCAATTAGGAATAGACAAGCGTTATTTGTCCCAATAAAACCATTAGAAATGGTTCATATTAAGTTAACCATCGAGGACAAACAATGAAAAATCAACTTATAGGTTTATTTACCGCCGATTGGCACCTCGATAAAGACCCGAAACGAAAAAGGAAAGCTTGTGAATCGCTTGATCAGATAGTGGATTATGTGAAAAATAATCATGTCGATTACATAGTGCACGGCGGAGATTTTTGGGAAACAAAACAAAGTTTTGGTGAAAACAGCGGTGTTGAATATGGCTTTGAGTATCTACAAGAATTAGCCAAACATGTTAAAGCGATTGTTATAAATAAAGGTAATAACAACCACGATTACCCTCAAAGTATTAGCCTTCTTGCAAGATTAGGAGAAAATATTTTTGCATACGAATATCCGATTTCGCTTGCGTTGTACGACCATGTTGATAAGATACTTGGTGTTGATATTTTGCGCGAAAGTGAAGAAGAAACCGTTTACGCAGAAGAGCCGGAATTTATTGTAAACCTTATGCCTTATCCGACAAAAGGAATGATAGTTAGGGATATGAGCATTGACGATAATAATAAAGAGTTTGGAGAAGTGTTTGACGGACTAATGGATATGTTCGGTATAACGAACGAGAGGTACAAGTGTCCGAAAGCATTTAGTTTTCACGGCAATGTAAGAGGAAGCAGATTAAGCACTGGACAGCCTTTAACCGGGCAAGACATAATCATTTCCCCTCTGTCATTGCGAAAAGCTAAGGCAGATGTTTACGCATTTGGGCACATACATAATTGGCAGGAGTTTGCACCGGATATGTTTTACACAAGCAGTCTTTACAATTGCAATTTTGGTGAGACGGAACAGAAATATTTTATTGTTAGTAAGTTCAATCAGACGGATGAAGGGGTAACAGTTTCATCCGAGAAAATAAAGTTTAAGACTGTCCGGCCAATGGTGAATGTAACGGCGGAATTCATTAACGGCGAATTTGTGATCAACCAGGAAGTGCCGGAGAACGCTGAGGTAAAGATAAAGTATAAGATTGAAGAAGATTTGCAAGATCAAGTTACCACAGCAAAAAAGGAAGAGTTAAAGGCAAGGTTTGGAGCGGATGCCATTCTTGAGGCTGATATTGTTCCTGTGCAGAGAGAAAGCCGCAGCGTAAAAATAATGGAGGCAAAAAATTTAGCTGAAGAATTTACCGAGTATTGCACCATTACCGGAAGAGATGAAGTGTTTAAGGTAAACGGCGATGCAAAAACACTTAAACGCAGTTATCGTGAAAAGATTGAGTTGATTGAGCAAGGCACACCGCCGGTAGAAGTGCCGGAAGAGTTGTAGAATAATTGAAAGTAAAAAGTATCCGCCAGAGGCGGATCAGCCTTCGGCTGAGAAAGGATTAAAAATATGAACTTTACTTTAAAGCAAAGAGCCAATTTTAAAAAAATGGTAAAAGCGAGGATGAGTTTAAGTAAAACCGATAATAAAAAATTGGTTTGGATGTTGCTGCAAACAGCTTTTTGGAATGAAAAGATAGAACCTCTTTCTGAAGAAGAATACATAATAGAAGAAATGAGTGACAGGCTGTTCCCGGAGTTTGACGGTGAAAAAGTTCTTCTTACAGATTACGGTTGGGCCACTCCCGAAGGTGAGATAAGATACCTTGCTGAAGGCGAAAAGAAAACAGTGGGAGAAATATTATTTGCAGAAATTGAGGTATAACGGCGTGGCGTTTCATTTGCTGAGCGTCATTGTAAGAAATATTATTTATTAAAAAGAGGTTATTTATGGAAAGCAATTCAAAAGAAGTATTAGACCAACTTACCGAATATTACAAAAGTGATGAAGTCCAAAATTCTTTACAAAACCAAAATTTGACCGAAGAGAAGCGAGGTCAAATGGAAACGCAAGTTAGGCGGAATTTACCGGTATTGGGCTATTCCCCTTTAACTGAGCGTATTTATCTTGGGAGAGTGAATAAGAAAAGACCGAATGAATGGAGCGGAGAAAAACGAGATATGACAAGCAATTTTATACAGGTATTATTACAGAAATTTGAACCAGGGACAGAGAGCCAAATTACAGTTGGCGGTAAACCAAAATATACAATCACTGTTAGGGAAATTTCCGCCTAACTACCAACTAAGCCGCAAGGAGAAAAAGATTGGAATTTACAGATGCAATAATGAAGCTAAGAAACCAAAAAGATGAGGATAGTTTTAGAAAATTAGTGGACAAAGATTACAAAGAAAATTTTATGAAATGATAGGCACAAGTCGGTTTAACGTATCGAGCGTAAACGGCAAAAATTGAGAAAGAAATAACAATAATTATAGGAGATAAAATGTTAGAAAAATTAAAAGCATTAAAAGCAGTTATTGAACTAACTGAAAGCAAAGTTGGATTAGAAACGGTAAAAGAATTAATTATGGAAATTGAAAACCGTCCAATTGAGCAGCAAGTTAGTCGTGAAGTTGGCGGACGAGAAAAGAATATTGTTAAAGATATTGCAACGATTATTAATCAACACAGCCGAGAAAATGCAAGCAACACACCAGATTTTATTCTTGCAGAATATTTAGAACGTTGCCTAATAACATTTGAAATGGCAAGTAACGCAAGAGAAAAATGGTATGGTAAAAAATTGAGTATTGGTGGAACTGATAGCAATTTCCCGGAAGAAGGGATTCTTAAAGATATTATTTTCATGATACGATCTGAATTTTTGCTAAATACACAAAATTATCCCAAAGAATATCATTCAATGGTTGATTCAAAAATCAAAAGATTAATCAAACAAATTAACGAAAAGTACAAAAGTAATTTTCCGGAATAACTAAATGCCAAGATCATTAATCCCTTGGGAACATCCGCTGCGGGATTGGCAGCAGGACGCCAACGAAATAGTAATACGAAAAGTGAAAGCCAAAGAGCAGGATGCTCTGCTTGTTGCAACACCGGCATCCGGTAAAACACGAACGGCTTTGCGGTTTGCACATAAACTTTACTTCATGCACTACATAAAAAGAATTGTTGCGGTAGTTCCAACAGAGCATTTAAAAAAGCAGTGGGCGGAAGACGCGCATCTTTACGGGATTGATCTTGACCCGATGGTGGAGAACCGTATCGGAAAAGAAGGAAGTGACTACCACGGAGTTGTGCTTACTTACGCACAGCTTGGTATGGACGCGGATATTCATAAACACTTTACGGATAGCACAAGCACCTTAGTAATTCTTGACGAAATCCATCATGCGGGAGAAAGTAAAACTTGGGGAGATGCACTAAGAACAGCTTTTGAGAATGCTTTTTTTAGATTAGCGTTAAGCGGAACGCCATTCCGGAGAGACAACAATCCTATCCCTTTTGTAAAATATGTAAATGATGTTAGTGTTTCGGACTATGTTTATTCTTATCAGCAAGCAGTTGAGGATAATGTTTGCCGGGCGATATACTTTCCAGCTTACGATGGAATTATGGAATGGCAGACGGATGGAGTGACTTACCGGCATAATTTTGAGGAACAGATCAGTCAGGCAAGAGAGAGCGAAAGATTAAGAACTGCATTAGATCCGAACGGCGAATTTATGAAGCAATTTTTTCTTGACGCAGATAAAAAACTAAATGAGATAAGGCGAAGCAATCACCCGGACGCGGGAGGATTAGTATTAGCGATCGATCAAGAGCATGCGGCAAGAATTAAGAAGATGATCTTTGAGCTTATCGGAGAA
This sequence comes from Ignavibacteriaceae bacterium, assembly GCA_023231105.1. Taxonomy (GTDB): domain Bacteria; phylum Bacteroidota; class Ignavibacteria; order Ignavibacteriales; family Ignavibacteriaceae; genus UBA1563. The sequence continues at coordinate 13,989 of JALNWB010000001.1, forward strand.
TCTACAACTATTGCGGTTAGTGATGACAAGAACGCGAGCAAACATATTAAGGAATACAAACGAAGAAAAGATAAATGGTTGATAAGCGTTAAGATGGTAAGTGAGGGTGTTGATATTCCCAGGCTAAGAGTTGGTGTGTATGCGACAAATGTAGAGAGCGAATTATTCTTCAGGCAGGTTACGGGAAGGTTTATAAGAGTATTGGCACATCTTAAAAGTCAGGATGCGTATTTGTACATCCCTAAGCGGCACGAGCTGGTAAGATTTGCAAGAGAGATTGAACAGGAAAGAGACCATGCGCTGAATACCGCAAAAGAAAAATGTGATAAAGATTTGTTCGGGAAGGAAATTGAACCGAGAGAGAAGGAGCAAAAGGATTTCAAAGTAATTTCGGCAGAAGTAACCGGCACGATGGAAATAAAAACAAATTTTACAGATAAGATCTCCACAATGTTTGGTTTACCTAAAGCAAAAGCCGCACAGATAGCACAGAGTATAGTACAGCAGCCAACACAAGCAGAGATACCGGTATTTGAGAAGATAAAGACACTTAGGAAAGAGATAAACGATTTAGCTATGGTTTATGCCAAGAATCGCGGCAATGGCTCCGTAGATTGGCAATTAGGGCATAAGGATTGGATTAAGTTGGGTGGACGAAGCATTGAACTTGAAACTATGCCCGAACTAATGAGACGGCGAAGATGGTTACAAAATAATTTGCAGAAAAGTTAATACATGTATTGTTTTATAAAATAACATTTTTTAAGTTTGAGATACAGATTGAGCAAAATAAAAATTTTTCCCAACGGCAGTTTGACTTCCCTCGCATTAAAGCTCAATCTCTTAATGTGCAAACTGCCGTTCTATTTTTATTTCAAAGGAGTTCTAAGATGAGATTACTAAGTTTAAAATTACGCGGTGCCATCGGCATACGGAAAAAATTAGGTTTAGAAGAAATTGAAATTGATTTTAGCCAATTTGGACCGGGATTAATAGCCATAACCGGAGACAACGGCTTCGGCAAAACAACACTGATTGACAATTCACAACCATACAGAGAACTCCCCAGCAAACCAGGAACGTTAGAAGAACACTTCGAATTAAAAAACTCATACCGCATACTAAAATTTTCATTTGACGAAAACATTTATGAATCAAAGTTAATGATTGACGCGCTTACCGGTAAAAGTGAAGCTTACTTATACAAAGATGGGATAGCCTTGAACGATGGACTGAAAGGAAGTTACGATAGAGAAGTGACTAAACTTTTCGGTTCACAAAAATTATTTTTCACGTCTGTTTTTGCAGCGCAGGCGAGTAAGGGAATTTTTTCTTTACAAGAAGGAGACTTGCGTAAATTATTTTATGAAATTCTTGGTATTAACGAATACAGCCCGCGCGAAGAAAATGCAAAAAAATATCTTCAAAAAGAGCAAAACAAATTAGAAGTTTTGGAACGCGAACTAAAAACCCTTACCGAAGAAAAAACAGAGTGCAATACTTCAAAAGAGGATATCGAAAAGAAAATTTATGAACGGGAAGAAACCACCAACACGAAAAAAGAAACCGAAGCGAAAATAAAGTTGGTTAGGGAAGAGATAGAGAACTGCAATATTCGAATAGCAGAACTTAATCTTAAAATTGAACAGCAAGAAGAAATTACTGTAAAGATAAATGAACTTGTGGAAGATGTTAAATTCCTTGACGAGAAAAAAGAACTTGAACTTCAGGAAATTGAAGGGCAGAAAACGGCTGAGATAAACACATTCAACGCTTCGAATGAATTTGATAAACACATTAAGGAACTTGACACAAAGAAGAACTTTCTTAATGAAGAAGCCGAGAAAGAGAAAACGGGAATCACTCAGCAGAATTTTGATTATGAAGAAGAAATTAAAAATAATGAAATTCAAAAAATATATTTTGAGACGAAGATAACCCGGAGTAAGACGATACTCGGGAACCAGGGAACGATTGCGTTAAATCTTGACGAAAAGAAAAAACGGAGCGAGGAAGCCGCAGAATTGCTTGCAAAAGAGAAAGAGCATCTTTTAGAAATTGGGAAATTGCAAGAGGGAAAAGAAGGGGAAGAAAAACTTTTACAAGTTTTGCGCGAAAGTTACGCGAATACGGATAAAGTCAAATCTCAGAAAGATCATCAACTTACTACGGTAAATGAGTTAATTGCATCTTTAGAGGAATTAAAGAAAACCGGGTTAGACCGGTTAAAGGAAGAAATCTCAACAATTGATAAAGTACCATGCAGCGAAGTTGTAGGACGGGGTTGTATGTTCCTTACAAGAGCGATGGAAAGCAAGGACAAGCTAAAAGATGTTGAGAATGATTATGATACTAAAATAGTAGGTAAGGAAGAAGAGCGCGATGCAATATTTTGGGAAATTGAAAACACAGAAGAGTTTTTGGCTGAGGCTGATGAAGAGATAAAAGCCAAAGAGAAGGAGATCAAAGAGAATTTTACCGATCAAATAGCATTGATAAATGAAGACGTGAACGCATTGCGTGTAAAAATTAAGGAAGTTGCTGGAAAGTTAGCGGAACTTGCTAAAACTAATTGGGAAGAGCTTGATAAGGAACTTGCTGAAGCAGAAAAGAACGCCGAGTTATGGGAAAACGAAATTAAGAGCATCAATCAGATAAATGAGGTTAAACGTAATAATATTAAGTCTTTGCAAGAAAGAGTTGTTAATATACAAGAAAGGCTAACAAATAACTTACAAGATGTTGAAAATCAAATACTTACCTATAAACAACTATTAGAAAAAGAAAAAGGAACGATCTTAAATTTCTTTTTGGAGAAGAAAAATAGCGCGGCGGCTAAGTATGATGAGAAGAAAGAAAATTTGAATAAAGATTTAGCGGCAAACAAATTAAAACTTAATGAGACGCTAAAACCGGCGAGGATACATTGCGAACTGACTATTCGGACAAAAAGGGAAGAACTTGAAGAAGCGGAAATTATACTTAAAGAATTGGATAAGAAAATAAACGATCTCCAGATAGAGGTTGTTGAATTGAATGAAAAGTTAGTAAGAAAGCAGTTTTTAGAAGATCAGATAAACAGCAAGAACGGGGAACGATTATTTGTTGAGGAAGAAATAAAGCAGTGGAATGTCGTGCGGGAATCTATGTCAAAGACCGGAATTCCGGTTCTTAAGTTGGAAATCTCCGGATCTGAAATATCAAGGCTAACAAACGAATCTTTGAGCTATTACGAAAACAAATTCCGAATAGTTTTTGAAACTACAGCTTTCACCAAGGATAAGAAAAAGCAGATAGAAGTATTTAAGATAAAAGTTTTGGATGAAGACGGTATTTGTAACATCATGTACAAGAGCGGCGGAGAGAAGGTTGAAGTTGAAACGGCGCTACAGCTTGCAATTGCTCATTTCAAGAGAACACAGGGAGCAATAAAAGCCGATACCGGATATTTGGATGAGAGCGATGGACCATTGAGTTTAAAAAATGCACAGCGTTATTTTAAGGTAATTGAAGAAGCGCACAAACGTTCTGGAGTTTACAATACAATAGTTATTACTCACCGACCCGAATTGATTGAGCAAATTCCACAACGAATTGAGCTGTATGACGGATACTTTGAAATAATTAGGAATTAGGAATTACGAATGTTAGCTGATAGCCATAACATAACCATGACGCGCAAAGTTTATTCAGCATGGGCAGAAAGATTCAACTGGAAACCGCTTGCTAAGAACGTTGCTTCGGTTTACAAACATGCGTATGGAGGTTTTGGTGTTGTGGAAAAATGGAAACCAATAACATGGGAGGAAGTACATAAGGAAAGAAGGGAAAAACAAGAAGCGCATCTTGAATCAATTAGACAAAGAGATGTTGTTGAAATTAAACCATGCTTTGTTTTTACTTTTTATAATTCAAGTAATTGGTTTTTCGGCGGGTGGTGGTTATATGTAATGACGTTGAAGAGAAATTTCCCGATAGGTTTTAGAGGGCAGAACAAACAACTCATCTTGCCGATAATGAAATTATTCCCCTGTGGGTTTCTTCCGCTTGAAGAAAATTTTGAAGAATGGGCAGAAGAATTTGCGAGAATATACCACAGACCGACAAAGGAACGGAAGAAGAAAATCGGCATGGTTGCGGCTTGGGCAAAAATTGATCGTGGATATCTTGTTGAAATTATGAAAGAGAGTGAAAAGATATGAAAGAGCATCCAATATTATTTTCAAATGAAATGGTTAAGGCAATTTTGGAGGGAAGAAAAACGCAGACGCGAAGAATGAATAAACTGGATTATATAAACGAAAATCCAGGTAGATGGAAATATGCCGGGATTGGTGGTCTTGAAGAAAATCCAAAACACTATTTCGAAATATCATCTGGGAAACATTCGGTTTATTGCCCTTATGGTAAAATTGGTGATCAACTTTGGGTAAGGGAAACATTTGGAACAGATTTCTTTGGTACAATTTATTATAAAGCTGATGATTTGTTTGTACCGGTTGGAGCAAAGGCAAAATGGAAACCGTCAATCTTTATGCCTCGCAAAGCTTCAAGGATACAGCTTGAAATAGTTAATATAGTGGTTGAGAGATTAAATAACATTAGCGGCGTAGATTGCATTGCTGAGGGTATTGATAAAGAATTATGCAAAGATTACAACCATGACAATATTTTTCTTGACGAGGAAGCGGCTAAAGAATATTATCAAGAACTATGGGAAAAGATAAACGGAAAAGGCTCCTGGGAGAAAAATCCTTGGGTATGGAAAATAGAATTTAAAAGAATTAACTAAACCGGTGACAAAATGGATTTACGAAAGAAATTTATCGAAGACAATTTGAAGAAAGCGGAAATAAAGAAAGGCTTAACGGAATGGGAAAAAGAGCTAATCGCTTCGGTAAAGGAGGATTTGAAGGAAAATCGTTTCGTATCGCAATGGAAATATAACCATTTAGAAATATTAGCAGAGAATAGATAAAGGAGCAATAATGGCAGCAGATACAAACATAGAATATTTAACAAAATCTTGGAACCCGATACAAACCATAATAAAAGGTGAGAGTGGGCAAGGTTATCACTGCACACACGTAGACGAAGGATGCCGTAATTGTTGGGCTGAGGGGATGAATAATCGGGTAGGGAATCGATTGCCTTTTGATACAAAAGTGTTTGAATATGAAATAAAGAATAGTGAGTTAGCCAAACCCTTATCATGGCGTAAACCGCAAATGATAGGAGTACAATTTATGGGAGATTTATTCCATAAAGATATTCCGTTTGAACTTATTTTTAAAGTATTTATGGTAATGCAACGCGCAGAAAACCATACATTTTTAATTTTAACAAAAAGACCGGAGCGGATGTATGAATTCTTTTCCTTTCCAATGAATCACATTGACCCCAAATGGGTAAACCTTACATTAAATAACACTAAAGTTGGAGAGATGTTTTCTAACTGTAAAAATATTTGGTATGGCACATCGATAAGTGATCAACAAAGTGCAGACACACGAATACCGAAATTGTTAAAGCTTAAGGGAAGATTCCCAATGGTAAAGATTTGGTTAAGCATTGAGCCAATGATAAAAGCAATTGAACTACAACCGGTATGGTTTGGTAATTATAAAAGTTGTGATGGAATTCTCCCACGACAAATTGATTGGGTTGTTTGCGGAGGAGAAAGCGGGCCACATGCAAGACCATTACACCCAGATTGGGTACGCAGTTTACGTAATCAATGTAAAGAGGCAAACGTTTCATTTTTCTTTAAGCAATGGGGAGAATGGGTGCCAGAACCGGATATACACAAAGGCAGAACTCTTTGGTTCGATGGTTCGATGGATACGGGTATAGCAAGTGAAAACGGAATTGGAAGAAATGTAAGAAGAGTTGGGAAGAAAAAAGCGGGGCGATTGTTGGACGGAGTTGAACACAATGAATTTCCCGAAGGAGTAGGAAATGTTACTAAATAAATTATCAAAAGAGTGTTTTGAGAATGCAAAAGCAAAAGGTTTCCACAGTTTAACGGAAGAGAACAAAGATTTGGTTATTCCACGGGATCTTATGTTAATTGTTACAGAACTCAGCGAAGCAATGGAGGCGCTTAGGCATAACAGATGGGCGGAACTTCAGCTATATCAATTCGATACTGCGGCAAACAGTTCGGAAGATTTTAACAAGATAGGTTTTGAGGCGTACATAAAAGACCGGTTTGAGGATGAAATTTCCGATACGTTTATAAGGTTATTTCATCTTTGCGGACTGTTGAACATTGATATTGACGCGCATGTGAAGCTGAAGATGGAGTACAACAAAACAAGGGAACATAAACACGGGAAGAAATTTTAAGGAGAAATAATATGATAGTTGCAAGATTATTAGAACAAGTTAAGGTTGGCATTGAAAATGGATACATAAATGAAAACTCCAAAGTTTTCTTCTCTGTTCCAGGAGAGGATGGATTTATTTTGGAAATAGAGAGTACTTGTCTTCCGGCATTAATACACAAGACAGCGCCAAAGAAAAGAGGTGTGTTATGTTTTACAAATGTAAAATTACCACAAGAGGAAGTTGGAGAGAACAGCAATGAAAATTAACGTATCAGATGCAGTGATCGGGCATTTTTGGGAAGAGCCGCCGGAAGACAGTTGGGAGTTTTGGGCTTTTCTTTGGCCAGTTAAGGCGAAAGTTGGAGACACAATTTTCTTTTATTACAACAAAAAGTTAATTGCAAAAGCAGTGATAGCGAAGATAGAGAAACCGGGTGAAAGCGAATGCGAAGCAACGGGCAATTACTGGAACCGGTGGAAGGTTTATTGGACACAGGAAAGTTTTATTGATATGAGAAACTAAAATAAATTCAAAGGAGAAATAGTATGCCGTTAATTGAGGTTACGGAAAAGCAGTATGAGTTCTTAAAGAACTTGCAAAACGAGATCAACACACAGGATAATAGGGCGACCGCAAAGCCTTATTTCTTCCAGGTAAAAAAGACTGATAGAGTTTATGGAGAGAGTTTGTGCCAATCGGACGGGCACGGATATGTTGATAAAGATGAAAGCCAATTTTATGATGAGATCCCCGATAAGGAAGAAGCCGGGTATGAGGATATGGGTGATAGTGAATATCAAGATCGATTTGAAAGAACGGAATATCAAGAAATAGTTAGTTACGATAATTGTTTTTTTACGGAGAAAGCATGCTTGCGGCATATTAAAGAGAATAAACATCATTATGCAGACGAAGAACCAATGCAGCTAACATATTTGAACGCAGCCTGGAGAAACCCGGAAATGGAAATGATGTTTGATATTATTAGTTCCGTAAAGTTTATGGATGAGGCAAAAAATGAAAGCTGATATCGGAATAGGGATAAGTATTCAAAAATTGATAGAGACGCGAGCGCTGGTGCAGGCGAACAGCGGAGGAGGGAAAAGCTACCTATTAAGGAAGCTGTTGGAAGAAACCCACGGCAAAGTGCAGCAAATTATTTTGGATATCGAAGGGGAATTCTCATCCTTGCGCGAGAAGTTTGACTATGTAGTTTTTGGAGAGGGAGGCGATTATCCGTTAAGCATTAAGTATGCTGATCAGATGGCAAAATCATTAATGGAGTTAAGTGTTTCGGCGATAATCGATCTTTCGGAACTAGAGCATCATCACCGGATTATTTTTGTAGAACGGTTCCTTCACCGTTTAGTGAACTTGCCAAAGAATTATTGGAAGCCTTGTTTAATCGTAATTGATGAAGCGCATCAATTTTGCCCACAGAACGGGAATGTAAGCAGCGCAAAACCAGTAATTGATCTTTGTACACGAGGAAGAAAGCGGGGATATTCTGCAATTTTAGCAACACAGCGAATAAGCAAACTTCACAAAGACGCAGCGGCCGAAACTTTGAACAAGTTTATAGGGCGGACCGGATTAGATGTTGATATGAAGCGAGCAGCTGAGGAATTGGGTATGTCAACAAAGCAGGATATGTTAAGTCTTCGCGCATTGGGAGAAGGTGATTTTTTTGCTTTTGGTCCGGCTATAAGCAACGAGGTGACGAGATTTCATGTAGAGAAGGTAAAGACTAACCACCCAAGGAGCGGAAGCCGTATAGTTGAAGTACCGAAGCCATCGGACAAAATAAAAGAGTTATTGGGAAGATTGAAAGACCTACCGGAAGAGGCGGAGAAAGAACAGAAGACAATTGATGATCTGAGGAGGGAGAATACGAATCTAAAAACTAAACTAACAATTATTGAGAGAACTCCGAAAACGATAAACGTTAGTCCGAAGGAGGTAGAACAAATTGAAAAGTTAAAAACTGAAAATAGCAGTTTGGAAGAAAACAGACAGAGCTTAATTAAGACGGTCAAAGAAATAAATTCTCTTAAAGCTTCTGTTAGTAAAATTATTGCTGATCTGATAAAAGGGGCAAATTCAGTTATAGAAAAATTTGAAATGGTGAATATTCCTACCGAAGAAGAAATAAAGCCTATTGGATTTGTAGCGGCACTTGGTGGAGAACAAATTAAGCCAAGAATTGGGGGAAAGACTTATGATTATGAAATAAAATTTCTTCCAAATAGTCAAGCAGCAGTTTTACTTAACCCGGGTATAGAAAATATACAGCTCGGTAAATGCGCTTTTGAGGTTCTTAAATTCCTTGCAGTAAGACCATATAGTTCATTTAGTAGAACACAAATAGGGGCAATGACCGGATATGCGCCGAATGGAGGTTCATTCAATAATTCGATAAGTGAACTAAGGACAAAGGGATTAATTGATAAGAACGGAACGAATACATTCTTGTTAAACCAAGGTGGAGTAGAATATTTAAAATCAAAAGGAGTTCAGCCGGGGGTTGGTGATTATAGCCCTCGCATTTGGTTGGAAAAACTACCGGCAGCGAGCAAAAAGATTTATGAAATATTGCTTTTAAATTCAGAACATAGTTTTAGTAAAGGCGCGTTGGGAGAAATGACGGGATATGAGCATAACGGCGGATCATTTAACAATGCTATTTCTAAGCTTTGTGTTTTGGGACTAGCAGAAAGATACGGCGGGCAAATTAGATTAAATCAAGAATTAATTAATATTTAACTACGAGGTATTTATGGAAATAGAGATAGAGCACGTAACAGAAATGGAAGGGATGATTAAACCAAAGAGGAAAAATATGATTGCATGGATTATTGGGCTTTTGGAGGAAAGAAGGAAAAAGAGAGATGTTCTTTTCCATTCGGCGAATGTAATTGTTGAAAAGAAAATGACATTTACGCAGGCGGTTGATCACTTGACCTCAAGTAAGATTAAATACGGCATAGAAATACAGAACGGCGAACGGAAACTTGAACTGTACACCGGTTTAGGGCGCGGTTCGTTTCTTTGGAATGATGGGGGCGCGGTATTGGTCCATTATCAAGTAAAATTAAATTAACAAAGGCTTTATTATGGCGCGTCCGACAAAAGTAGGGATAAGTTATTTCCCATATAACGTTGACTTTTATGAAGATGAGAAAACTGAATTTATCCCGGCTAAGTACGGATTGATTGGGGAGGCAATTACAGCAAGATTGCTCGAACGTATTTACCGAAACGGATATTTAACGAAATGGGACGAAGATGTTAAGGTTTTGTTTGTAAGCAAATTGAGAGCGCCGGGATGTGATAATTTGAGTGAAATTGTTGACGGGGTTATAACAGAATTATTGAAAAGAGATTTTTTTAGTAAAGAGTTATTTGACAAGTACAAGGTTTTAACCGGGAGAGGAATACAAAAAAGGTATCTTAAAATTTGTGCCGATGCAAAGCGGAAACATAGTGTTATTAGTCATGAATATAATTTGATTGATGAAGAGGAAACACCGAAAGTAACAACATTTGAGTTATTTCCAGAGGAAACCCCAATTACCACCGGAGTAATACCGGAGGAAACCACCATTAACACGGGAAATGCACCGGAGTTTAGTACACAAAGTAAAGTAAAGAAAACTATAGAAAACAAAAGTAAAGAAGAGGAAACAAAAGCAGATGAAACTCCTTACTTCTTTACGTTTTCAAATTTTAACGATCTTTACTTTTTACAAGCAGCATTAAATGACATGATAGGGCACTACTGTTGGGAGTTGGATATAACAAAATCGGTAAGGACAAGGCTGTTTAATATCATTTCTGAGAGTGTTTTTCCTCGAGATAGATGTTACAAAATTGCACTTAATGTTTTTATCGAGTACAAAGATTTTACAGCAGAACAGAAAAACTTCCGGTATCTTTTTTCAAGGATTGAAGGAAAGATTGAGGATGCAATAATTATTTACCGCGAAGAATTGGCAGAGTTGGATAAGAATAAAGAGAAAATTGAAGCGGAAAAGATGCTGCACAATAACGAAGAAAGTCCACCAGGAGAAGAAAGTTTTAGTTCGATTCTTAAGGGAATGATTAATTCAAAAAGCATAGCGGAGAAAAAGGTATGACAACATGGCATTGTTCTTCGAATAACCCCACAACGTGGAGGAGTGATAATGGAGACCTTATCCGGCGTATGAAAAGTGGAGAATGGGAATATAGAACTACTGATATGCCTAGGGGATTTTGGTTGAAAGAGCGATCAAGAAAAACAGCTATTGAAGAAGTGGAAAAACTATTAAATAAAACGGAGAAAAAAGTATGAGTTTAGAAAAAGTATTTAACCGGAAACAAGTGAAAGAGATTGCAGAACAAATACCTATGACCATTGGAGAGATGCAAAGAATGTTCAGTGATTACGGGATACGAGTATTTAACACAGAGACAAACGAGCTTGAAATTGCGACTATACACACGGCAACAACCGCTGATTTGCTGAGTGTGATTAAATATTATGAGGATAATTTAACCCGCATAGCCAAAGAGAATACAGAAGAACAAGAACGTATAATCAGAATTGATGAAAGGATAAAAACATTCAAGTCTGCACAGGCGGTTTGGGGTTTTAATTTTCAAATTCCTATTGCAGAGAATGAAAGTTTGTTGGAAAGACTAAAATACGAACAGACACACAACCCACTTGCAACAGATGAAGGAGAAAAAGACAATGGGAAATGAAGAAGATTGTTTGTTAAGAGCAATGAAGGAAGATGATATTATCGCTTCCGAAAATACTCCGATTATGGAGAAAGCAAGTAGAGAGAGAACGGAGAAAATTGCCCCAATTATTTGGGAGAAACGTTACAGCACAACTGAAGCTGACGATAAGTTTGGAAGATGGATGAGGATAGGCAGAATAAATGAAATGACGGTAGCAATTATTACCAAAGCTGTTCACTTAGAGAAAATAAAATATGTTGTAAAGCTCCCGAATAATAAAGGAGATGAAAGTTTGCAAAGCGATATCATAGTGAACAGCGAGAACGAAGCAATGTTAGAAGCTGAGAAGTTTATTGCCGGGTATGTTGCAAATTTTAGAAAAATGGAAGTGATTGGAAAATAGTTTTTGTAAATAATTAAAAAATGAAATAAGTTAACACATGTAATTTTTAATAAATTAACATAGGAGCTGAAGCATGGAAAAAAGAATGAGAACTAAGCCGCGATTTGATGTTGAAGAGATCAAAAAAATATTTTCCGAATTAACGAACAAGGGGAAAACACAAGGGGAGATTACGACAAAGATAGTTACCAGGTGGAGACGGGGAGAGTTGAAAAGGATTGAGGTAAACAACGAAGACTTAGGCGTAAGCCAACGCCATTTTTACGAATCGAAAATAATAAAAGTTCTGTTGATGAGCGGGAGATTTCGCCCAAATTTTACCGGACGGTTAGAGTTTGAGATTACAACAAATGAAGGCACGGCTAAGAAAGTACATTATCAAATAAGCAATTTTATTATTTAACAAAGAAGTGAATATGTCATTTACATTAAATCAGGTTACACTATTAGGAACGTTGGGGAAAGATTGCGAGACGAGAACAGCGGGGTCAAGCACTGTCTCATCATTTAGTATTGCAACGGAAAGAAGTTGGAAGGATAAAGCCGGAGAGTGGAAAAAGGAAACGGACTGGCATAACATTACAGTTTGGAACCCCTCAGATTACATAAAGGAGAGATTGAAAAAAGGGGCAAAGGTTTTAGTTACCGGAGAAATGCGAACTGACAAATATGAGAAAGATGGGGTAACTCACTACAATACCAAAGTTGTAGCAAAGCAAGTTATTACGTTGGACCGGAAAGGTGAGGCGCAAAGCGAAAGCGGCGAACAAAGTCATCAGGAAGAAGAGCGCGGAGAATTACAACCAGGAACGGAAGAAGACCTTCCATTTTAAAAAAAATAACAAAATTCAAACAACAAAACACAAAGGAACGTACTATGAAAAAGTTACTCATTTCAATCTTGGCATTTATTTTTTCACCGATAATCAACACGATAAAGGAGGTAGGGCATCAAATTATTGAAAGGAATCGGAATGCACTATTAGAATTAAGTATGTACGCTGAAGGTAAGATGAGGGAGTTAATGGAACGGCTTGAAAAAATTGAACAGCGACAATTGGAAACAAATTACTTTATTGGTGGAGTTGCGGCAACAAAAGATGAGGGAGCGCAATTAGGGATAATACAAGTGATGGGTAACTTATCTCAGCAGCTTAATCACATCGGAAGAAAAGCCACAATGCCGTTAATATTTACAGCCAAAGGGCTTGTTCTAAACGTTTTACAATGCAAGAAGATCATGTTTGAGTGTAATTGGGATAACATTAACGTTATGCGTTTTCTGTTAATGGTTGACGGGACTAATGCAGATACGTTTGAATATAACTTTGAAAAGATTTCGCTTGATCCGGGTTTTGAGAAGTCGGAAGATAAACCGGTATTTGATTTTGCACGGGTGTTTTTGAAAAAGCATACAACACTTACAAACGGGAAGAAGAATATCAGCATTATTGATCACATTGCAATACATGCAAGCAGGCTGTTAATTAGCTATGTGCCGCAAAGAGACATTCTCTATCATGCAGAGATTGATATGATTTGCTTCCGATCGATCATTTCCGCAGTAACTCCTTTTTACGAAAAAGAGAAAGCGGATAGCCAAGCACGGGATAAAGCGGAAGAACCGAAAGAAATAGAACAACCGAAAGAAGAGCAGAACAGTGAAGAAAAAGTAGAACAGACTAACATTTTCCCCTTAAATGATGCGGGTAGAACAGATGTTGCAGAACAGTCCGAAAAATCAGAACAAAAAGAACAGTAGATAAGAACGGTCTATACCTATGCGGACAAAAGAATTCGACCAAGAAATAGTTGAGCTTATCAAGAAGCACACTCCCTTTCGTGAAATAATGGAAAAATACGGCTTCAAGAGCACTTCCAAAATAGCAAGGATAAAAGCGGAGTACATTGATGAGCCAAAGGGGAAGAAGACGCGCAGGTCCAGACCGATGAAGCAAGCGCACAAGAATAAACTTAGCCTTACGGCAAATGCTATTGCCATAACGAACAAAAGTGAAATAATTGTAAACAACGTAATTGATATTCTTGCGGGGATGAGGTACAGTGTGCTTAATCTTGAGAGCATACAAGGTGAGCAGAAAGAGAAAAGCGAAAATGTTGTAAGTGAGCTGCAAGAGTTGAACAAGAAGGTTGATACTTTCTTGGATTGTGCGACCGAGGTTAGCACAGAAGCGGGAATGATTGAGCTACAAAAAGAAAAGGATGCACTAAACAAAAGGATAGGACAGGCAATAGCTGAAGCGGGAAACTTTTATGCAAGAGATACGCTGCGGATAAAAGCAATTGCGGAGTTGAGGAATCAGTTTAAGGCATTTGTGGATTTGGAAATTGTAGCTAAGGGGCTAACGCAAGTTAAGGAAGTTTTAGACACACTATTTATAGCAATGCAAGTATTATCAGACGACACTTATGTTAGATTTAGAAACAGAGCAATCGAAATTAACGCCGTGGTTAGAGAGTTATTCGCCCAAAACGAAGAGAAGGTGGCAGAACGAAGAGAACCAACGGAAGTACACATTATCGATACAAACGAGTAAAAACACAATTTACCGGCGCGATGTTGGTGAGGTTGCGGACGTGATTTCTTTCCTAAGAGAATTCTTAGGGAGAGAGCCGGGCAAACTTCAGCGAGAAGCTTATCTTGCCGTTTGGGGGAACGATCCCTCTGTATGGGATAAGAAATTTCACGAAATAGTGTTGCTGGTTGGAATGAAGGGAGGGAAGAACTATTGGGCTGAGGGTGATATTGCTTACGCAACTTACAGGATAAGCTGTTTAGAAAATCCACATGAATATTTTGGAGAAGTTACGGGATCATTGGTGCCGTATCCTCCGGAAAAAACCTTTGATCTTGTGAACGTTAGTATGGTAAACGAATTACAAGCAAAGCGAGCGTTCTTTGAAAGTGTGAAAAATGTACTGAAGCTAACAAAAGACCCGAAAACGGGAGATAATTGGTTTGAGAGATACGCCGGGCTAGACCTTCGGGAACAGTTTGGAGATCTGAAAAAGAAAGAAATAGTTTTCCCGGTAAAGAAGAGCGGAGGAGGAAGCATAAGGCTTTTATCTTATAACAGCAGCAAACAAGCGCCGGAAGGAATACACATGCTTAGGGGTTATGCAGACGAACTTTCGCGAGCAGAAACAAAAGTAACTTACGCGCAGGCGGAAGGATTGTTGGAGCTTCTTTTAGGCAACACAAAGGCAAGTTTTCCGGGCAACATAGGGAAAACAATGGAATGGGCTTATCCGAACGAAACAGATTTTGATTTAACAAACTACCGGTTTGAACTTTCACAAGAGTTGGACGAACAAGGGAAGTTAAAGAATCCCGACATGTATGGAATGAAAGCCACAACCTGGGATTTTAACCCGGCAAGAACGAAAGAGATGTTTGAAAAAGAATTCAGGACAAATCCATTACGCGCGAATTGCCGGTTTGGTTGTGTTAAGCCGATAAGCAAGGATAATTTTTACCAGCCGTATTCTTTTAAACTAAAAGAAGCTGTTGACACAAGCATAAAGAACAAAATTCATTACAAACCGAAGAAGGTTTACCGAAAATTAGACAACGGGAACACAAGCACGTTTTCAAGTATTGAAGTGCTGAAGATTGAAGGGGACAAACGCGAAAGATGCCTTGCGTATGACGCGGGGAAAACAAAGGATAGGTTTATTATCGGTTTGGGGTACGGTGAAACGATTGACGCGAAGAGGATGGAGTTGTTTATCGATTCAGAGATTGAGGTTATTCTTACGAACAAAAAGCCGGTAATTGATGTACTTGTAATAATCGAACCAACGCCAGGTTGTCCGGTTGATTATCTTAAAATAGGCGATATCCTTTCAATCTTCTTAAAAGCATTCCCGAACATAAAATCCGCAAACAGTGATCACTTCCAGAACGAAAAATTAAGGCAGGAGATAATTGCCAAGGGGATTGATGCACAGACTTACAACTTCAGCAATAAGCAGCAAGTGAAGCTTTACGAAATGGTAAGGTGGAATACTTGGAATAACAACATTGCTATTTGTGGAGATGATGAAGAGACGCACAAAGTACAAATTCTTTTAGTTAAAATTTCTCCCTCCGGACTTTGGGTATTGGAAGGGGAAAAGCTTATGAACTTAGGAAATAAAATCGATCACCCGGCGGGATACAGCAAGGATGTGCAGGACGTTGTAGCAATATTAAACCACGATATTATGGCGCTTGAGACGCAAGGAGTAGCAGGCATGGCAGATGGAATAGACGGACTGAGTGAAAGCAAGTTGCGGGAACTTGCAGAGCGGTTTATGGATATTAAGAGCGACTTATTAAGGGAAGAAGTTGAACCGGACAAGATGCTGAAGATGATAGCGGAAAAGATGAATCTTGACTTGCGGCGCACAGTAAAGTTAGCCGAATATGTAAGGGAAATTTATGATTATTGATGGACAAGTTAAAATGAGAGAGAAGCGGATTTGTGAATATCCGCCGTGTAATAACGAGGTAACATCTCCAAACAAAGCGGTAACACATTGCTGTTGTGAATGCGGGTGTGCTCACCGATTGTTGAAGGTGAAGAACTGTAAACAATGCGGAGGGGAAATTGATAGGAAGGGATTTATCTGTAAAAAGTGTTTTAGGGAAAATGACGAAGCGCAGCATAAAAAGGATAATGCAAAAAGAGGGGGGAGAAAGAAATCTGATTTTGAAAAGAAGTATGAAATCCCCTTACGGCATGACATAGTTGCGCGAGCGTATGGATGGGTGAGCTAAGAAGAAAATTATAAATGTTAATATATGATTTATCTTATATAATAACTTTGAGGAAAATATATGTTAAGTTTGAAACTGAAATATAAAATTAAATACTACTACACAAAGGTTTGCCATTTGTTAGGCTTTTGCCCAAAGTGTTTTACGAATGTTAATTATACGCAAAGCGGCAAAGCTATTTGTCCCAAAGGATGCAAGTATTGAGAAATATAATATTACAAGGGAATGTACTCGAAAGGTTGAAAGATATGGAAGCCGGAAGGGTACACTGCATGATAACTTCACCACCTTATTATGGAGTTAGAAATTACGGAACACAGCCGCAGATATGGAAGCCGGAAGGGTACACTGCATGCGGCGAACATGAATTTTATGAAGGGGAAAAGAAACATAATTTAGGCGGATGCAGCAGCAAAAGCACATTAAGGGATACCCCCGGACAAAAGGCAAAAGAGAATTGGGCAAAAGGTGTTAGTTGTGAGCATGAGTTTGATAATAGTATTTCTGTAAAAGACAAAGCGCAGAAAGATTTTTCAAAAAGCGGATTGAAGAATGACGGAAGACCGGAAGAAAAGAGAATAGCCACACTAATAAATTCCAAATATCATACTTGTGAACATGAGTTTGAAGAGAAAACAAATCAATTAGCTGAAGGGAAAATTGGGGCGAAGACTACTTTAGATTATGGCAACGCTAAAAACAACAATAATTCTTACGCGACTAAAAAGAAAGAATATGTTTCCGGTTTCTGTTTAAAGTGCGGTGCATGGAAAGGGGAACTTGGACTTGAACCAACGCCGGAGCTTTACATAGAACATGTTGTACAAATCTTCCGTGAGATAAAAAGAGTATTGAGAAAGGACGGTACGGCATGGTTGAACCTTGGCGATAGTTATTGGGGAAGCGGAAATGCAAGCGGGCACACAGAAGAAACTGAAAACTTTGGACTGAAAACCGATAGTTACGGCACAACCAAAGGGCATACCACAAAGAAACATACCATTTTAAAACCAAAAGATCTGATAGGAATACCCTGGAGAGTTGCAATAGCTTTACAGCAAGACGGCTGGTGGTTAAGGAGCGATATAATTTGGAGCAAAAAGAACCCGATGCCGGAGAGTGTAACGGATAGACCAACAAAAGCGCATGAGTACATATTCTTGCTTACGAAAAGTCAAAAGTATTATTACGACGCAGAAGCGATAAGAGAAGAACCGGCGAGTGGTCCAAGTGATTTGAAAAAGATGTATGAGCAGAAAGATAGGATTGGAGGGAAGACGCTTAATGCTGATGACCCGTTGTATAAAGCAAATATGTCAACCAATATAGGACAGAAACGTGGAGTTGGTGATCCTTCGGGAAGGAATAAGCGGAGTGTTTGGGAGGTAACCACAACGCCGTTTGCGGAGGCGCACTTTGCTACATTTCCTCAAAAGCTGATTGAACCTTGCATACTTGCCGGAACGAGTGAACGCGGAGTTTGTGCGGAATGCGGGAAGCCGTATGAAAGGATTTTGGAGAAAGTTTCTAAAAGAGATTTCTTGAAAGATGCAGACAAACAATACCGAAGCAGAGCAACCGAGCATCAAATAACGCCGAAAGATCAACCGAACCGAGGTTCGGTTGATAGGGTGACAAGTGTTAATGAGGATACAGAACAAAAAATGCGGATGTATAACAGCAAGTACAATGAAGCGGAGACGGGGCAGCAGCTTAACGCATTTATGAGGGAACAAACCATAGTTGCAGAAAGAGATGAGAGCAGAATTGAAGCGGAGGAGTTGTACCCGGGTGATCCTTTAATGCAGAAAAAGTACATAAATTATATTCACGAACACGGGCAGCTAAGAAAAACCAAAACAATAGGCTGGAAGAAAACTTGCAAGTGTGAGACGGACAAAGTAAAACCGGCGATAGTGCTTGATCCTTTCTTTGGTGCCGGAACAACCGGTTTAGTTGCGCTGAGGAGCGGAAGAAATTTCATAGGGATAGAGTTGAACGAAAATTACATAAAGATTGCTGAGAAAAGGTTAGCTCCATTTATGCTAAACTTGTTCGATCAACCGGAAGAGGAGGCAGCGTAATGGGAAGGTTTAGCGGATGGACAGCGGGAGCAGTTGCAAAATTGCAAAATAACAAGATTGAAAGATTTGATGATAAAGAGAGTACGATTAAGATTAGGATTAAGAAAAAGGATGAGGAGGATGTTATCGGGAAAATTGTTTCGGCTTTGAGCGCAATTGGATTTAAGGCAACAAGGGAATATAAGTTTTTGAGGGACAGAAGGTTTCGCTTCGACATGGCATTACCGGCACATAAAATTGCATTTGAATTTGAAGGAGGCGTATATAGCCAAGGAAGACATGTAAGAGGAAAAGGATACACCAATGATTGCAAAAAATATACCTTAGCCGCGATGGAAGGATGGACATTGTTAAGATATACGGTTGATGTTACCAAGGAAAAGAATTATGAGTACCGGATAGCTGATGATATTAGGAGGCTGATTGAAAAGTGACGGCGACATACTGTTTTTGCGGATAAAAAATGTTGCTTTGCAGAATCCGCAACGGGATGAGGAGTTTAAGGATTTGGTTAGAGAGCAAATACCGGGGAGTGAATTTCATCATGTATTTACAAGTACGGTAGGGATGAAGAGCACGGATTTATTGGGTGTAGCGGTAAGACCGGAAGATCACAATGAAAACCAAACGAACCGGGATTGGTTAATTGAGAAGATCCCGGGAGCAATAAGAAATTTAATAATGTATGTAATTAAGCTGAAGAAGGAAATTATTCAATTTAAAAAGGAGCTGAGAGATGAGCGAAATAAAAAATCCGTTGGGTGAAATAATAAGTGATGAGCAGTTTGAGCAATTGCAAAAGAAAGGAGTGCTTGATTTTATTGCGATAAGAAATATCGGAATAAGAAAAGAGTATTTCCGGTTACGTGAGTTAAGAATAAACTCAAATGCATGCATTGAGTTATTGATGGATGAATACAAGTCGTTAGCCTTTGAAACGATAAGAAAGATCGTGATGAACAAATGAAAGAAAGATTAGACATAAACGCGGAAAAGATTTTAGAGGAAGCCATAGAGATAGCTGAGGGCTTGGCTTGCGGTTATAGCAACGAGAGCGGCGATGCTATGAGCACTTATCTTAGTGTGTTGGTTACTTACCTTGCCCGTTTGCCGAAGATGGAAGCAGACGCGGAGTACTTAATGAATTACAGCAAGGGAGATTATGGAGATACGGAAGCGAAGAAGCCGAAAAAAGATCAGTTGATGGCTACACATTTTAAGGAAGTAATGGGGAGAGAGGTAGCTGTTTATGCAAGGGTTTACAAATTTATTTATAGACTAAATAAAAACATAATTGAGATACAGAAATCTGTAATAACGCAGCTTAGTTACTTAAAATCAACGATGCCAAGGAATATTAATGAAAGTGAGTTGATAAAGAAGATAGAGGGCTTAACTCGGGAAGTTTCGGCGCTGAAGAAGTGGAAAGAAGAAATACTTTAGTTGAAAGTAGAAAGTAGAAAGGAAAGCAAGATGTGTGTAATGGTTTACAAGGGAGAGGAAGTGATTGGAACGGTGGGAGAGTTGAAAAAGGAGTTCCCGGATGTGCCGTTAATTCTTTGCAACGGTTATGAGAATAGTGAGGTGAGGGATGAGTATTGTTTGTGTCCGATTGACCTGGACAAAATGTTTAAGGGCGCGGGGATAAGTTTTAAATACGATTATGATTATGATTATACCATTTTAAATAAAGTAGAAGAAATAAAATGAAATTTGGTATTGAGATAGTTTTAAGCATTACACATAAGAAATTAATAACAAGTATGGACAATGTTTACAAGATATTGAACTATATGCTTGATGATAATCTATTTACACACCAATTACCAAGAGCCGCGCGTTTTTGCAAAAGTTTTGTTATTGCCGAGCATCCACAATTAGACGAATGGAATGATTTTAACGAACAGATAACTTCTGAAAATTATAAAGAGTATGTTGAAAAAGCCGAAACAATGTTTGGTAAGGAATTAGAAATATCAAAAGTGCCAGGAGGTGTTTGGACTTTAAAAGATGCGGTTGAAGAACTTGAGGGAATGGTCCCCAAAGAAAAAATTATAAGTATAAAGATTGAAGATAAGTCCAATAATAATATTTGCTTAAACTAAAAATGAAAGTGAACAATGAAGAAAAAAGAAGATCCGGTTTATTTGTTGCAGGAGGCAAGAAACGGGCTTTATGTAGCAGAGTTAGGGCATACAACGCAAGCAGTTTATGGTAGAAGGTTTACGGAAAAGGAAGCGGAGAAGTATTTGAGAAAGCATCCTGAGGGTTATGAAAAGATATTGGTGCGGGAATGGGAAGAGGGGCATCTTTAGACAATGGGTAAGGCGGTAAGAAAAAGAATGTGTACCGGGAAAAAAGTTTATAAAACTTTCTTTCAGGCTTTTGTGTATGCATGTAAATATAGTCAACGTATTTATCGATGTCCATTTTGCAAAAAATATCATTTGTCGTCAAAAGATACATGGATACCGAAAGTAAAAAAATAGAAGGACTAACAAATGAAAATCAATGGAGAAGAGATAAATGTTTTGGAGGAGGGGAAGGAAAGTTTGTTGGATGAGACGGTGAATAAGTTTTTTGTGATCAAGAAGTTTCTACAGGAAAACAAACTACCGCCGCATGAGAGTAATTATGTCAAATACTTTAGGGAAAATTATAAGTTAGAGTTTGATGTTGAGGAAATGATTGAATTCCGTTCTTTTTGTGAAGAGGATTACGCGGGTTGGAAACAGTCGCAGATAGCAGATGAATTTGCGCGGGGAGGATCGTTTGTGGACTTAAAAGGTATGGGGCTTGAGTAATTCCGCCAGAGGCGGACAAGTAGGAATTGTCAATTAGGAATTAGGAATTAAAACCAAAGGAGAACAATATGGAAAATCTATTATGGCAAAAAGAAAAACCAAATTACGCTTGCGTATTCTTAACAAGATACAACGGCGAATATAATCTTTGGAAGTTCGTTTGGGAACCCGGAGAACCTCCCGAAACTGAACACGATGAAGAAAGTAGATATTATTATTTAGCGTGGACAGATAAAGACGGCGATACTTGGGATGACATTGAAGAATGCACTTATGATGAATATCTCGTTTTAGAAAAACTTCCAACGATGGAACAAGTGCACGAACAGTACATTGAATCTTTAAAACAAAATATTGATTACTGAGAAGGAAGGATTATGAAAGAAAATGGCAAATATTATCCTATAGAAAACGGATTAATCCCGTTAAAAGGTGGAAAGTGTTTTGAATATAACTTACAAACCGAACTAACAAGAGAAAAATACCAACGTACTTTAGCAGCTACCATTATTTCGTCTTGCGAAATTATTTGCGAGAGAGACAATCCCATCCCTACCCTTCCCCTTATCAAGGGGAAGGAGAATGAAAGTTGAATTTTCAACCCTTCGGAGAATAAATAAATAACTAAATCGGATTGTTAGTTTGTTAATATATAGGAACTCATCACAATGAACATATTTTTAGACGAAAGCGCAAAAAATCCCAAAGATACCGAAGAACATGTACAAAGTACGGAGGAATTGTTAGACGGTATGATGATGGATGAAGCGTTGCAAAAACGTTTGAACGAGCAAGGAAAATCGGGGGGAATAGTTTTACCGCTTGCGGAGGAGATGAATTCCGTATTACAAGAGATTGAAGGTTTTAATTTTGAATATTCCGGACAGCAAAGGATCATCAATTGGGAGAACATGGATGTGCCGTACCGTGTATTAAGACGGGCAGGCAATACTGAAGCGGGAAGATTGGTGAAGAACCATCGGCGGCTTGGTTTGTCGCAATATGGAAGAGTCCCAAAGGCGGACGGGATACAAAGAGGCGGCAGGCTTATCTTTTGTGATCCAGATTATTCACCCACGAAAGATGAAAAGTTAAGGTTAAGAATTTGGGAAGATAAGATTTTTAAGAATTTCTTTTTCCCGGCAAACGATAGATGGGCGAACTTTGCAAAGTTTATTGGGAACGCTTATGAGGATTGGTTTGATTATGATGACATAACTTGTGAGATTAGGCGTGACGGATTAGGCGACCCGATAGCGATGCATTTGCAAGACCCGATTATTTATAAACCGGTTTTGAAGAAGAGCAGGGTTTATCCTAATTGGCGAGGCGAGGAAGACTATATGACACCTTATCTTGAAGATTGGGAAACAATGGTAACAGGTAAACGGGCTTTTATTGGTGAGGATGAATTACCGGTAGAACCGGATTTTGTATTGCATTACAATAACATGCGATTAGGAGCAACAACGGATTATAACGTAAGAAAGTTCCACTTTTTTACCAGGAGCGATTTTAGGTTTACACAAAGAGGTTACGGGATAGTTGAACAATCTATTAACATTCTAACTTACATTATTAACGCGCTGAAGATGAACGCAAGTAATTTTATGAACAACAAATTACCCAAAGGATTCGTGCTATTCACCGGCGGCGGAATTGGAGCGCTTCAGCTAGAGAAATTGAAAAAGGTAATGAGCGCGTACATGGGCGGAACCGCGCCAAACCGTTTTCCGATAATGGGATTGAACAGCGAGAAAGGGGATGGGAAATGGGTAGGGATAGGCGGGAATAGTCGTGAGATGGAATATCATTTATGGATAACATTATTGTTTTCTATTTTTTGCCGGTTGAGTGGAACAGATCCGCGCGAAGTTAGTTTAGGCGCACACAGTGATGCAATTCGACCACAGAGTATAGGGGAAAAAAGCGCGGACGGAGTTGTAAACGAGAATAGGGATATGGGTGAAAGAACTTTTCTTACGCATCTGAAAGATTCACTTAACGTTACGGATAAATACGGATTGAATTTATTTCAGCAGATCACTCAGATGAAAGTTGAGTTGGATTTTGCCGGGTTTGAAATTGAAGATAAGAAACTAAAGCAAGAAATAACAAAGTTGAATTTACAGACTTTCAAAAGCTTTAATGATGTTTTGGCAGAAGAGGACAAAGAGAAATACACGTTAATGATTGATGAGGAGACGAATCTTTTTGACATCCCCGGAGTAAATAGTGAAGTAATAAGATCTGCGGTTCAGTTTAAGATGCAATCTTTTTCAAATAAGCAAGCGGCAGAACAGCAGCAGCAGGCAGTTGGCAGTGATCAGTCGGCAGTAGGCAATGGTGAACAAGGACAGCCAGGAGGAGAGGAAGGGAGTGACGGATTAACTGAGGATGATAAGGCGCTAATTGAAAAATACAAAGGAGCTAGTAATGTTGAGATTGATAAGGAGTTGCAGCAATGATAATTATTAAAATTTGGGGGCAGAAAGTTTTAGAAGTTGAAGGAATTGAAACAAAGGGAACGGTAAATAATTTTCATTATGCTAATTGCGTGTTTGGGCAGCCTATTGTTGCAACAATGAAGAGTGAGGGGGCAACGGCACAGCGAGAGGTTAAGAGAGAAACAATATCCGAAGAAAAATATCTTGAAATGGTTAAGAAAGTTTCGGATAAAACCGGTTTTAATGCAAGTGAAATAGAATGGATTTTACGTACAGCCGAAGGATATTTGGGAGGAGTTGAATAGTGTTAATCTCACCGCTTGACGGAAAAATTCTGCATTTAAAAGAATTAGGAATGATTGAACAAATCCTTTTTGAAGAGGTTATTTCTCCCGAAGATTTTTACAAGGAACTAACATCATTTCTAAAGAAGAATTACGACCTTGATAGTAGGGCGATGTTTACCACACAGGAACTTGAGCAGGTTGATTCCTTTATTAAAAATTACTTTACTACAAAAATAAACGAAGCGAAGGTTTGGCTTTTACGCGCGTATGTAATGGGGCGATATTTAGCGCATACCGATCTAACCGGGAACATCTTCAGACTTGGGAATTTAAGCAGCTTACCAAAATATGTAACGGACGCGGCAAAGCAGTACGGACTTAGCATTGAGGAGGCAATGGCATTACAGCAGGCAGTAGAAGAAAGCGCCGTGCTGATGACTAACACAACGCAGAGCACCATCCAGACAGTACGTGAGGCACTTGTTGAAAACGTTAAGACACGAGGGGACGGGAAAAAGTTAATTGGCAAGTTGCGGGAACTTTGCAAGGATGACGTGGGCGAAATTAATAGGAATTGGAAAAGGACAGCAATTACTGAAGCCAATTATATTTTTAATAACGGTTTTATATCAATGCAGGAAGAAGGCGCTTATGTTGTTGGACTAAGCATGCCGGATGCTTGCGGATTTTGTGCCGCTGAGATTAACGGGCAAGTTTTTAAAGTAAGAAAAGATATTCCGCCGGATTACACAACTATGAAGGGAGCGGAATATGAGAAGTGGGCGAAGGTTTGGGAAACTGAAATTTGGGTAGGTAAAAATAATTACGGCAGAAGTACAAGCAATCGTAAACGGATTGATAAGCACAGAGGGAATAAGGAAGATAATTTGCGGGAGAAAGAACATCATGAACATTCGATGCCCGTTTGCCCGGCACACCCAGAATGTCATTGCAGATGGGTTGGTATTAAACCGGAGTTTATGTGGATTGACGAACATGGACAAATGAGGGCACGGGTTGAAGATGAAGATAAATGGCAAGAATGGTACGAGAATACAATTACGAATTAGGAATTAGGAGAAAACATTATGAAAAATTTATTGAAGAAAGTTAAAGTGTTTTTTAAGGGGTTGTTCCCGAATATAGGGAAGGAAGTTAAACCGGTTGTGATTGAAGAGATTGTACCGAAGCTTGGACCAAAGAAGCGAAAAAGAATTGTTAAAAAGGTAAAGAGCGGAGCGCAAACGATTAATGAAAAGGGAAAAAGGAAATGACTACGCCGCAACATGGCATACAGGCTGCATTAATACAGTACGTCATTTATCCTAAGTGGTATTTAATAATTGCAGCAGCTTTATTGGGGATGCGCCCCGACTTAACGAGATTATTCCAAAAAAATCGGTCTGATTGGGCTGGATATAATAAACTCCATGCACTTACTTTTTTAAACTTGTCGATCCCTTATTCAAACATCCACATTCTTCTTGATTCGTTTATGCACGATAAGAAAACCGGTGAGTGGAAGGCTTGGGTAAAATACGCAGAGGGAGTTTTTTGGGTAGTAGAATGGTTTTTAATGTTAAAAATATTTTATAAAGGTAAGGGAATGTTAATAGTTATTACAGTTGGTTTATTATTTGTGACTTGTGCTGCGTTGGCAGAGAGCTATGAATATCGCGAAAGATATGTTGTTACGGATATTTTGCAGGACAGGTATTTGACTAAGTCTTGGCATTGGTTCCAATTGTTTGAGCGTGTATTTGCAATACTCTTTGGTTATTGCTTGTCTTCCTATTTGATAAGCATAGGCGAGGCTGTTAAGGTGGTTTTCTTAATAGCCTCAGTTTTCTGGACAGCTTATGACGGGGCAATAAATATTGCGCGTAATAAGAATATTTTTTTTATAAGCGGGCAGAGCACAAGTACGTTTGATGTTTTTGCTCATCCTTGGTTAAAGATCGGTTTACTAATCACTTCACTTATTATTTTATTGTTTTTATGAAAGGAACAAAGCAATGGCGGATGGAAAAGACGAACTTACAAGAGAATTTAACAATGAATTCTTTAAAGCAGATTATAATGAGTTTAAGGAAGAGATTAGGAACAGTCATAATTTGATTATGAAAAAACTTGAATCGTTTGATCTTATCTATATTGTGAATGGTGGTAGTGACGGTAAGGAAGTAGGCTGGAAGAGAAAAGATTTATTTCAGGTGCTTTATGATAATGGAGTAAAAAAGACTAAAGCGATGGAAGAAAGTTTTAAGGCGGAAATAAAAAAAATAAGAGAAGAGCTTACAGACCATATGGATAGCGGGTTTAAGAGCGGGATAGGCAAGTTAAATTGGTGGAGTTCAAAGTTATTGCCGATAATAATTTTAGCTGGGGTGATCGTATCGATTATTCTTGTGCTGATAGGGCAGCATGAATTAGCGGAAAAAATACAGAGTATTACAAAAAGCAATTAGGAATTAAAAAATGTTTTTATATAAGTTACCGGATTATGAAGGGGGATTTGTTACTAAATCTATTGAGTGCAATTGCATAGTAACAAGAGATGCAAACGGGCACTTGCTGGACAGTAAACCGGTTAATTGTGTAAAGAAGGGAGTGAAAACAAATTTTGGAAAGGTTGTGGATTATTCGAAGAATTTTGTAATTCTGAAAAAAGGGACTGAGCTTAAAAGGGTGAAAAGGGAAGTTCTGAATAATATTTTGTTAAAGAGTTTGGAACAACCCGAGATAACTTTAGAAAAGATAAAGGTATCGGGAAAATTTAATACACTTGCGGGGAAAGTGTTGGTAAAAAGTGAAAGTGAAATTGTTAGGGATGTATTAACTGATCCCGATAAAGTTTTGAGTAAGGGGAAAAGTGTTATTTTTTCTAAGACGATAAATGGGAAAGAGGTTGAGGCTAAGGTTGAGAAAACCTCAATGTTTATGAATACGTTTTTACATAAAAGTATAACCGTAAAGGAAAGTGTTGCGGCGAAAAGAATTTTAATAAAGGGAATTGCAACAACGCTTAGAGCGCCGAAGGTGTTTAATATTCAGTCGGCAGTCGGCAGTAGGCAATCGACAATGGGTGGAACTGCATGGAACGCGAAAGGGGGAATGAAACCGAATCATAAGTACATTGAACGGAAACCGGCGAAAAGTGGAGACGGGTATATTTATCTGTATGAACTCCCTTCCGGTAAAAAGGAATGGAGAGATGAAGCGGGAAAAGCTGTTGAGGGGGGACAGACGAGCGCCGATTATCAGTTGGAAGATTTTAAGGTGGGCGACATTGTTAGGCAGGATAATAAACTCGGCCGGATAATGGAAGCATCAACAAATATGCTTGCGGTAAATTTCGGCGGGGAAATGAAGGTGATCAACAAAAAAGAGCATGTTGAAAAGGTTAAGCAGCATCAACTAATGAAGGAAGGGGCCACGATGCAGTATGAGGGGAACGATGCAAAGATATTGAGGATAACCGGCAAAGCGGCATTGATAAACACGGCTGATAATAAGCTAAAGGTGATCAATCTTGAAAAGCAGTTGGAGAAATACGAACCGAAGAAAGAGGAGAAACGGTTAAATAAATACAGTGATGTTTACCAGGGTGAAGCGGAGCGAAGGATAGGGAGCGGGGGAGCGGATAATTACAACATCAGTTATGAAGAGCAGCCTAAGTATAAAAATTTTGTTGACGCGGCGAAGAAAACGGGATTTGGGAGAAAGAACGATCTTGAAATGGTGAAGCGCGTTGAAACGGAAAACGGGCTTAGAACGGTAAGGTGGAACTATAACCCGGAGGATCAGAATATTAGTTTTATGGTTGACGGGAAAGAAGATTATACTATGAATTTTATGGGGAAGAAGTATAAAATAAGGGATATTACGGAAGACGGTTACAGTTTGGAAGATGCAGAAACTAAGGAACGGGGATTGTTCCTTTCTCACAAAGATTATAATAATGATTTGAAACAACAAAGAGACGAGGAGAGAAAGAATGTTGTAGTTGAAAGAACGGGAGGGGTGAACGGATTTGAAACGGTTAAAGAACCGGCGCGAACTTTTAGGTTTAAACCGGAATACAGTGATGAAGAAAAAGAAAGGTTTGAGAAACGAGGGGGAAGAAGACCGAGCCGATGGACGCGAAGAAAAGATGAACCTTTGCAAAGCGAAGAGGAGAAGAAACGATTAACTGAATTGCAGGACGAGAGGGATAAAAAGAATAAGGAAGTTTTGGGAACGAAGGATTTTGCAGACTTTGAGAAGTTACACAAAGAGAGAGGCTTTACAATTGGTGCAAATAGATTCCATGCAGCAAAAGAAATTGAGGCAGGCGGAAGAACATTCAGAATAAAGAGTGAGTTTAAGCCGGAGAAAATGAGCTGGCAGACTTCCATCGATGGACCTGTTAAGAAATTGCAGTTGGGAGAAAAACATTTACCGATAACGGATATTTCAAAAGATAAAGTTTTCTACCACGAAGGGGGGGATGAAAAAAGTATAACCTTTGATGAGTTGAAAACGATTAACGGCAAGAGTTTGTTTGAACCCACAAAAGAGAGTAAAGGAATTGTAAGTAATTTAGATCCGGTGAAGATATATTTTGACGATAAAGATGTAACGAGCGGGACTTATGAAATTGTTGAAGCTAATGAAATAATTGCTTCCCACAAAACGGATGGAACGCCAAACAGAGATTACACGATATCAGACGCGCAAAATAGAGACCGCAGCACTCCGCAAAGTATTGCACAAATAAACAAGATCGCAGCGAATCCGAATTTTGACTTTTTAAGCGACAGTAAGACCGCGCAGGACGGCGCACCCATTGTTGATGAAGATTATAACGTAATTGCCGGGAACGGGCGGG
This sequence comes from Ignavibacteriaceae bacterium, assembly GCA_023231105.1. GTDB lineage: Bacteria > Bacteroidota > Ignavibacteria > Ignavibacteriales > Ignavibacteriaceae > UBA1563. Next base: position 42,725 of record JALNWB010000001.1, read on the forward strand.
GAATAGGCGTACAGCTTCATTACAGCAACAAAGGGGAGAAGTATCGAAATGATCTGTTGAAAAAGGTTGAGAAGTACGGTTTTAGTCGAGACGATGTTGAGAAGATGAAACAGCCTATTTTGGTAAGGCGAACGAATGTTGACGCAAAAGAGGCGCAACGATTGGGAGCAATTAGCAATACCTCACAGATGCTTGCAACAGAGGAACGGGAAGCGGCAAAAGGAAAGGCAACAAGAATTGATGACGCTACAATAAATAATTTAGCCGATATGTTCACAAAAGGGAACCATGAATCACTTAATCAATATTTGGATGAGATTGGACCGGATGTGGTAGGTGAGTTACTGAAGAAGAAAATTATCCCGGAGAATGAAGCGCACTTGTATATTGACCCGAAGAGCGGGAAAATGGATGCAGGGCACAAAGAAAAGGTTAAGCAAATATTAACGCAATCGGTTTTGGGAGAGAGCAGTAAGCATTTTGAGAAGATACCGGAAGCGGCGAGAGCGGGAACGGTTAAAAGTCTTGGAGATATTTTTGCGCTGAAGGGGAAAGCGGGTGATCTTGTTCCTCACTTACAGGAAGCGATAAAGGTTTTAGCAAAGTATGAAGCGGTTAAGAATAACTTTAAATCGCCGGATGATTTTGTTAAGCAGGCGGCAAATGACGCATTTGAACCGTTGAAAGGAAGTAAAGAAGGATTGGCTTTATTTGATCTATTAGCAGACCCGATAAGAGAAGTAACGAAGGAAAACGGAAAGAAGGAAAAGAAAAACGTAATAAGTGATTTTATCCGTAAATATAAGTTAAGTTTAGAAGGGGATATGTTTGGCGAAGGCAAACCGGCGAAGGAAGCGTTTGATGAAGTGTTCAAGCCGAGGTACGAGAAGGGAGTGAATAAGAGTTTGTTTAGCAGATTGCGTATATTTGGTAAAAAAGTTTTTATGAAATCTGTTGATACGACAAAGAATATTTTAGCGCCGAGTAAAAAGAATCCGGGTGTAAAACGTTGGCAAAAGGTTGAGAGCGGAAAGTTGAAAGTTGCAAGTGGAAAGGTTGAGGATAAAACACAAGTGACAAGTGACAAAAAGCAAGGGGAAGAAAAGATACGACTAAAAGATGTAACAAAATGGCATGAATACACAAAAGGAAGAATGATTGAAACAATTAGAAAAAATGCCGTAGAAGGATTAAATAAAGAAATAGATAAACATCAAGCAGAAATCAAATCATATGTATATGTTCCCGATCCTTATGATTTTCGTGATACAGAGAACCCAATAGAAATTAGTTTCTCGGGAAAAGAAAAAACAGGACAACCTATAATTATCAGGAATGGATTTGAATATAAATTTGCATATCAGAGCAATAAATACGATAGATATGATAGATCACTCACAGATAAAGAGATGCAAGAAAAAACAGACAAGAAGAAAAAAGACATCCAATGGTTGATTGATTATAATAAAAAGAAAATTGACGATATTAATAATGGTTTGATAGATAATAAATTGTTTGACGAAGAGCAGAAAAGAATTGCAAAAGAAAAAGACGACCGAGAAATTGAAATCGCAAATAAATTCTATCCAAGTAAAAGTCTTTCCCGATCTTTAAGGGATATAACAGGAAAGAAACTAGGTTTGTCTTTGCACGACTTTCATGATGCAAAGGGTAATTCGGCGTATATAATAACTGATAAATTTAAAATACGATTTTCTGATCATGAGAGTAGAACTGAACAGGATTTCTATAGATTGGATGAAAAGGATAAACCTTTTCGTCCAGTTGAATATGAACCAGAGGACATTGACATAATAATTTACAAAGACCGGAGAGGGGACGCTGTTGTTACAATCGATGGGAATAACTATGGAATTGCGGATTATAATATTGATTCAATTGAAGATTTAAGCGAGTTCATACTTGAAAAGATAAATAAAAAAGTCGTTGATTCCGTAGAACCAACGACTACAAATGAAAGCAAACCACAATCGCTTAAGACAGAGCCGAACGCTAAAAGCGGAGCGGATGACTTAGGCAGTGATAAACGTGCCGAAGCACAGACGAAAAGTAGTGAAGAGAAAGGAGAAAAGCAAATACCGCAAACGGAGACGGAGAATTTTAAGAAGTGGTTTGGGGAGAGTAAGGTAGTGGATAGTGAGGGGAAGCCGTTGGTGGTTTATCATGGCAGCAAAACACAGTTTGAGGTATTTGATAAAGTAAATGGCGAATCATCATCTTCCGGTAGATTTGAAGGGTTTCACTTTGGGACATTAGACCAAGCCAAAATGCGGAACGGTAAAATGGTTATGGCTCTGTTTCTAAAAGCTGAAAAATTACAACGGAGTAAAGATGAAGGAGGTAGGTGGTGGAAGAAAATTCAATCTGCAAAAAGTAGAAATTATGATGGCATAATTTATTTGAACAGATATGAAGGCATCCCTCTTGAAGAATATGATGAAGCAGAAAAACGAGGAGTTAAAACAGATGCCGATTCGCTTGATCGAATGAGTGATGAGCAATTTAGAAAAAATTTCCCATCAGCAAAAGATAGCTATATCGTTTTTTCTCCAACTCAGATTAAATCCGCTATTGATAATGACGGAAGTTTTGATCCGGAGAATGCGGATATTACCAAGGGGACGAAAATAACGAGGCGGATAATATTTAAGAAAAAGAAGAAGGATGAAACTTTTTTATTGTAGGTGAAAAAAAGATTATTTAAGTTAACATATAACATTTTATATGAATTAACACAACAAACAACAATAACTCTAAAGGAGAAAAGACCATGTTACAATTCCCATTACTCACCGATGCCCAGGTTGCGGCAAAGGATTTTATGAATCAAGGAGATACTTTAAAAGCGTTAGACCTTTTGCAGAATCTTCCTTACGTAAACGTTTCCGCCGCATTAGCTGCGGGTGCAACGGGCGTAACTACAAATGAGCACATCTTTGTAGCGCCGTGCAAATTGGAAATTTTGGAAGCGAAGTTCATCACTACTGTAATTAACACCGGTACAAGCAACGAACCGGAAGTAAAATTGCTTGCGGGCACCGACATTGTTGGTGTTAGCGGTGCAATTATCTTAGCAGGCGCAGCAGTTGGTGATGTTGCAACGTTAACGCTTGATGCAACAAAAGTTGTTGTAGCGGCAGGGACAAAACTTATTCTTAGAATAGTTAATCCTACTGCAACAATTACTACTCCGTTAACCGGAAAGCTTCAGTTCATCTGGAAACCAACTGTTTAGTTCATTAGTACGGTTGTAAGTGGTTAGTAGTAATGTGTGACTAACCACTTTTTTAATTACGAATTCTCAATTAGGAATGAGGAATTATGCTTAGCGAAGCTTTTAATATTGATTGTATGGAAGGGATGAAACAGTTCCCCGATAAGTATTTTGAATTAGCTGTGGTTGACCCGCCGTATGGTTTGCCCAAAGATGCTGTACACGGTAGAGGCAAGCTAAAGGCGAGAGCAATAAATGCAATGGATATGGGATGGGATGTTGCCCCAAACGAAGATTATTTTAAAGAATTGTTTAGAGTTTCTGAAAAACAAATTATTTGGGGTGGAAATTATTTTGCGCTTATGCCTACAAGGTGTTGGTTAATTTGGGATAAAGAACAGCCTTTTGAAAATTTTAGCGCGTTTGAAATGGCTTGGACTTCTTTCGAGTCTCCGTCGAAAATTTACAGGCAAAGGACGGTTGAACCCGATCCAGATGGGAAAATCCATCCGACACAAAAAACAATTAAACTTTACGATTGGATATTTATGAACTACGCAAAGCAAGGGGATAAGATTTTAGACACGCATTTAGGGAGTGGAAGCAGTAGAATATCAGCACACAAAGCTGGGCTTGATTTTACAGCGTACGAATTAGATAAAGATTATTTCGACAAACAGGAGAAACGCTTCAACAACTTTATTTCGCAATTGCAATTAGATTTTGCGATTGCAATATAATTAGGAATAGGAATGAACGGCAGGATGAGAATAGGCGAAGCTAGGTTTAGTTACTGGACAAATAGAGAGAGAAAAGAAGTTGCCGGGAATGAAGATCAATTTAATTTATTCACCCAGACCGAGGCAGCGTAATGAAATTATTTGGAATGACAATAGCAAAGAGTAAAGATAAACCGAAATTGCTTAAAGCATTCGGGGTAATATTAAAAGCCTTCGGTACGCAGTTAGGAATGTTTAATGATGAAGTGATTGAAGGGCAGACGAAGCAGAAAGACGGGCACAGCTATGTAGTTAAGAGAAGTAACAAGAATCCTCTTGTAAAAAGATTATTCAGGGCGGATAAGGAGGAGAGTAAGCCGAAGGAACTGAGTTTGTTTGATAAGAAAGTTACAGTAGGCAGTCGGCAATCGGCAGTCGGCAATCGGGCAGAAAGTAAACCACCGAAAGCGGAACCAATAAGACACACAGAGCAACCGGAAGCAAAGGACGATCTCTTCAATCAACCAAAGGAAGAGAGAAAAGAGCCGAAGGCAGAAATTAAAGTTGTTAAGGGGAAGAAAAACCGTAAAGAGATTAACGCTAAGGTTGAGGAGTTATTAAAGACAAAGAAAAATGATGAGATGAGCGCTGAGGATGTTGAATTATTAGCGCAGTACACCGGACGCGGCGGATTGTTAGGAGATACGCTTGAGGATATCTCGCTTAATGAATTTTACACACGTAAGGATGAAGCGGAATTTATTTGGGATATGATAGGGAAGTTAGGTTTTAAGGGAGGAAATGTTTTAGAGCCTTCGATGGGAACGGGAATTTTTGTTGAGACAGCACCGGAGAAAGCGCTTGTAACCGGAATTGAGATTGAGGAGACGAGTGGAAGAATCGGACAGATTTTACACGGCAATGAACACGATATCAGAATTCAGAGTTTTGAACAGTTTGTAAAAGACTATGATAATATGGGAGCGGATTTAGAAGGGGGAGAATATGACGCGATAGTTGGGAATTGTCCGTTTGGTAAAAGGGGATTGAGCGCAATGGATGATAGGGAAAAGAGCGATATAAAATTCCATGAGCAATATTTTATTGATCGAGGTTTGGATATGTTGAAGCCGGGGGGGATAATGGCAATGATCGTTCCAACAAGTATAATGGATAACCAACTTAATCAATGGCGGGGAGAGGTAAACAAAAAAGGGGAATTTTTAGGAGCAATACGAGTACCAACCGGAGCATTCAAACACACAGACGCGCAAGTAACCACAGATATAGTTTTCTTTAAGAAAAGACCGCCGGAAGTAATTGATCACTTGAACAAACTTTCCAAGGAAGAACTTGGGGAAGCTTATGACGATATGGTAATGGATGCTGATTTTGTTTCGGGGAATTTCTTTAAGAATAATCCGGAGTATGCATTGGGCACGGAAACAAGCGGAATGTTCGGAATGAAGATTTGGAAGGGAGATATTACAAAGGCTGATCTTGAAAAAGTCGGTGAGTTATTAAACCATGAGGCAAGAGATTACAGCAGTTTAGGAATTGATGTTAGTAAATATGGTGAGTTAGAAAAAGAACTTGAACCGGGAGATGTAAAGATATTAAACGGAAGAACTTACATACTTAATAAAAACCATAGATGGGAAAGATTGAAAGATCAGGAAGTAGTATTACAAAACTTACCGGAAGACATTAAAAAACTTGGTATTACGAGTTGGGATGAATGGAGAATTAAGAGTGAGGACACAGCTTATTTATACGGTTTGGATAAGGACCAACTTAAACTTTTCGGACAAACAAGAATAGTTAATGAGCTGGATGGATACAACGGCAAGAATGATTTTCAGACGGAATATTTAACAAAGGGAGTTGTGTTAGGTTTAGCAGTAAAGGATTTCAGAAAAGAGTTGCAAGACGGAAGATTATCCGCTGAAGAGGCGCAAATGGAAGCGGGGAAACTGAAGATATTGCTAAAGGATTTTATTGAAAAGTATGGACACCCGATTGAGAATTTAAAGTTAAATAAATTTTTTAAGAACAGCGGAAACGCGCCACTTCTTAATTTGGCAGGTAGCTATGATAAGAACGGCAACACTATCAAGATGTTTGATGATCCGCTGTCTTTTTATAAAGTTTATCAAACGAAGAGCGAAATAGGAACAGTTGATAGGAATAATATTGTTTCGGTAATCGGTTTTCTTTTTGCAAATAATTTTCCAACGGATTATCAAACGGTACGAGGCGAGTATGAGGGGGATGGAGATATTGAAAGAGAGCTTGCATATAGCGATGAAATTTATTTTGATGAAGAAGGAAATTATAAACCGAAAGAGGAAGTCCTTTACGGTTACATTTACGAAAAAATTGACGCTTGGGAAAAGCAACGAACCGAACTGAAGAAGGAATCCAAGAACGAAAAGTTAAGCGATAAAGAAAAAGAACTTAACGCGCAAAAAATGCGAAAGCTCGAAGATCAGATAATTGAGGCGAAGACGAGAGCGAATATCAGGGAGATTAAGCAGCTACCAATAATGTTAAGCGATGCAGGGAGTATTTACGATATTGGTATTTTAAACAAATATTTGGAAGAAAAGATAGGGGCGCATTTCTTAGGTGAATTACGCAAAGATGAAAAGAGTGGTTTCATTCTTCCGGTTGATGAGAGTTCGGCAAAATTATATTTAAGTTATGCAGATATTACGAAAGAGGGGAAATCAACAGATGTAAAACGGGAATTGCGGGATCTCTTTAATAAAGATGAGCATCCGTTGTTATTTATGATTTTAAATAAGATGAATGGATTAGGTTTACCGGCATTACGGACAGAGGAAGGGATTGCTAAGAAAGAACAAGTCTTACAACTTGAAACAGATTTTAAGCAGTATTTATCCGATAGTGAAGAAGCTGATAAAATTGCAGATACTTATAACAGGTTGTTTAATTCTTACATACAAAAAACGTATGATGAAAAACCGATAGAGGGAATAAAGCATTTTGCTTATGATAGAGTAGTTGGAAAAGACGCAAGCGGAAAAGATATAACCGGAAAAGATAAGGCGGGCGGGCATACTTGGGCAACGGTACGCAGAATGTATGAACAGGGTAAGGGGATGATTGCTCACGGAGTTGGATTAGGGAAAACTTTGGAGGCATTAACTTTAACTTTATTAAGTAAAGAAACCGGAAGAGCAAATAAGCCTTGTATTGTTTCTCCGAAATCAGTTTTATTAAATTGGGTTGCAGAAATTGAGAAGTGGACACATGGAGTAAATTATTTATTAGTCGGTTATTCCAAAAAAAATGAAAGCGAAGGATGGACGGAAGAAAATACGATAGAAGATAGCCGCGAAGTAAAAGAATTGAAGTTGCAACGTGCGGCGAACGAAGATTTTGACATGATTTTGATGAGTAGGGATTTATTCGGTACAATTGACTTTTCGCCGGAAACGAAAAAGAATATGCTTAATGAATTGATGGATAAGTATTACCCGGAGGGGAACCGGTTATCAACATTCTCTGATGGAGATAGTAAGTACGCGAAGAATGTGAAAAAGAAAAGAGATACGTTGTTAAGAAATCTTTCCGAAATGATGGACATACCGGAACCATTGGGAGGAGTTTATCTTGACAACATAGGAATAGATATGTTGGTAAGGGATGAAGCGCACGACACGAAGAACTTATTAGTACCGATGGAAAGTGAAATTAGCGGAGTGAACAGCAGTACATCCCAACGAGCGATGCACAATTTATTTGCAAGCAAGATCATACGCGGACAAAATAATGATATGGGATATTTTGGGTTGACGGCAACACCGATAAGTAATTCACCGTTAGAAGTTTTTAATATGATGGTGCCGTTTGCAGAGAAGGAACTTGAAAAATTACAAGTCCAAAATATGGATGACTTTGTTAGCAGGTTTGCCGACATTGATAATATCCCAACCACAAGTGCAGACGGAAGAGTTATAGTAAAGAATAAATTCTCGGGCTGGAAGTCGGCCGAGGCATTAAGAAACACTTTCTTTAGATTTGTTGATTATAAGACAAAAGATGATGTTGAAAGCGTAAAGGCAAATATAAAATTCCCAAAAGAGAAAGCGGCAAATGTGCTGAGTGATTTGAATGAAGGGCAAAAAGAAATAGTGAAGCATTGCAAGTTAAGGTTATGGATGTTAAGCAGCCGTGTATTTGATAAGGATAATAAGACATGGGATTTTAATGCTGACAAGTTACAAGAAAAAGTAGGTGAGGGATTAATTAGCCAGGACGAAGCAACGGAAGTTTTGAATTATTTTAATGATGAATATTTACCTAAATATGAAGCATTGAATGCGAGGCTTGGTCCGGACGATACACCGAATGACGATCACTTTTTTAAAGTGCAGCAGGATCTAATTAAAGCAACGAGTGATCTGCCCTGGTATAAAGATAAGCACAGCGAATATTCAAAAGAAGTTGATGATGATTTGGTTAAACAACATAGCGATTTAAAGAAGTTCGCGCAGTTGAATGAGAGCGCATTATCAATACATAAGAGCGGGGGGAAGCAAATTATCTTTGCCATCAACACGGCATTGCACGAAAAGATCAAAAATGATTTAGTGAAATCGGGAATACCGGAAAATGAAATAGTAATTGTAAACGGGAAAACGGTGAGCAGCTCGAGTAAAAGATTGCAGATAAGCAAAGCTTACAATGATGGGAAATATAAGGTAGTAATAGGCAATTACGCAACTATGGGAGAGGGATTAAATTTTAACTATATGACAAGCGATATTCACCATTTGCAACCGGCTTGGAACCATTTACAGATAGAACAGGGGAACGGAAGAGGGATACGGCAAGGGAATCCATTAGACAGTGTAAATACGCATTACTATTTAACGAAGGGGAGTATTGACGGATTTATGAATACCAAGATTATGGATAAGGCGGGAATGGTTGATAAGTTCTTAAAGGGTGAAACGAGCCGTTGGGATGACGAGGTTCAGCTAGAGGCGGATGAAATGATGATTGAGTTAGCCGATAATCCGGAACAAGCAAAGGCATTATTAGCTTTCAGAAATAAAAAATTACAAGATGCACTTGCAGAGCAGCAACGGCAATCTAACTATAAACAGTTGGATAGATTGTATGAAGTGAAAAGAAAAAAATCGGGAATGGCAGAAAAAACTTCTAAACAATATCAGATGATGGAACAGGAAGAAAGAAGTTTAACGGAAAAACTTATTGAAGCTAATTTTGAGCATAAAGGAAAACTTGATTATGATAGAACACCGGTAATACTACCAGGGATAAATAAAGTAATCCCGGTAGGTGGTATTTTAGAGGGGAAAAGCGGAGAGTTTTATGTTGTTGAAGATTATGCGCCATCGACCCAAAGAGTGAAGATAAGAACGTATAAAGCCGGAACGCAGGGTGATATGGTGGGAACCCGTGCGATAAGTGCAAAAGAACTAGACAAAGAATTTAACGCATTACATAAAGAAACCGACTTAGATTTGGGAGGGATGTTCAAAAAAATTATTGATGATAATGAAGAAGTTGGAATTAATTTTATTAGCAAAATCCCAAAGGAAATTTTGCAAATAAATAAAGTTAAACTGCTTGAGAAACTTAACAATACCGATGAAGTATTATATCAGACCATGGACGGTGATTTCAAAGTTGCAGATTACGAAAGCGCAAAGGATGAAATTGCAACCGAAGGAGGGAAGATAATTTTTCCGCAAGAGAAACCGGAATTCCCGAAAATATTAAATGAATTGATAAAACTGCATAAACCAAAGCAAAATTGGGGAGAGGGTTATTATCAATTTAGAAAATATAAGAATTTTGCAACTTCTATTTATGGTGAGAACTATGAGAACGCAATTAAGAAAGAGATCAAACGGTTAAACGGTGAAGCAACTGAAACAAGTTTTGCCATCCATACAACCGGCGCGAAATATAAAAAGACATTGAAGGATTTAGCCGATAATGGATATATGAATGATTACACTTATAAAAGGATAATGCAAGGTAAAGCTTATGATGAATTATCAGAATTTAGTAACGCGCTTAGGGCGGAGTTTTTTGATAATTATAATATAAGACAACAAGATAAACACGGCGATTATTGGCTTGAATCCGGGAAGATAACACCCGAGATGTTAGATAGGGCGCGGGCAATTGATGAGATAAAGAGTGATGACAACAAAGATTTATTAGAGGATATACTTACAAATAAACTAAGAGGAGAAGCGGCATAATGGAACTAAAAGAAAAAACAATTGAGGATAGCAGCAAGTCATTTGTGGATAAATTCAAATGGGAGGGGATGAGTGAAGAAGGATATAAACAAGCGAATACCGCCCTAGCTGATTATAACAAAAAAATGTGTGACGAAATTGATTTCTCAGAAGCGGGGAATGGATTCCCAAGAATAATATTAGGTGATATTGAGTTTATGGTTCTCCCCTACCACAGAATAAAGCATTTTGCAACTGACCATGGTACTGCCGGAACAATTGGTTTTGGTAGTGGGAAATATTTATTAAAAGAGTGTACACTGATGCCCGCAATTTGTGACCCGGAATGTAATTTTGCAATTGCTCCAGCACAAAAGAAAATAGAGGAGAAATAGCATAATGGAACTAAGAGAGAAAGTTAAGCTATTGCTTAACACGTGGATACAAACGGAAGATGGAACGGGAACTTTTAAGTTGACCGGACCATATTGGGAAGTGCTTTACCCAATACTGAAAAAGCACGAACCGGATTTGTTAAAGCAGTATGAAAATAAATTGCAAGAAGTGTTCGAAAACTTTAACGAAGAAATTAGAGAGAAAGTTTCTTCGGGAGATGAAGAGCAGGACTATGTTAATGCAATTAACTACATGAATGCGCGGGAGAAGCAGTACGCAAATAACGGCGATGTTCATTATGTAGATAATGACGGAGATGATTACGCATACATTCCGAATGTAAGCATTGATCAGAATGAACATTTTGGAAGAGAAGTTTAGCGGCGTAAAATTACGCCGGAATTAAAAGGAGCTTGTTCACGGGATACACAAATCTAAAATGTAGGAATAGAGATGGAAGTGTGTGACGTAGACGAGGAAGTGTTAGAAAAGTTAATAAAAGAATTTACTGATGAATTTGGTGAAGAAGTGCTTAAGGAGGTTTACCGATTTCACCGGAAATTAGCTAATAAAATGTATGTGAAGAATTTTCCGGCAGCGGAAATTTATCATAGACTTTTGATTAAAGATATCCGCAATGGTAAGTATGCAAATATGAGTGTACGTGCAATTGCGGCGATTGAAAAGGTTAGTGAAGGTACGATCTATAACATTATCGGGAAAGCGTGTAGAGTTAAGAAACCGATTTATCAATACTCGGTTAGGGGTAAATTAATAAAGAAATGGAACAGCGGAACGGAAATAGAAAAAGAATTGGGCTATAATGCAAGTCCAATACGGGCAAGCTGTAGAGAGGGGAACGATAGAGCGACTTATGGTTTTGTTTGGAGATACCAGGAGCTAACGGGAGAAGAACTTTTGGCAATTAGGAATTAGGATAAAGTTTACATTATTTTTACAAGATAAAAAGGAGCTTCAAATGAGTTATACTAAAATTTCACTATTTGGGGAAAGAAAAGGCGTTGGAACTTTTGAGACCTTTTTCAACACGGGCAAATACAAATCTATTGATGAGGCAATAAAAATAAATGATTATGTAATAGTAGACTTTGTAAAAGATGATAAGGGCATAATTTATTTTGAGATAAAACATTCACAACGCCAAAACGAAAGCATATATCACCGCCTTAATATACAGAGACCAATATGTGGAATTGATGTGTCTGATGATGTTGTTTGTTGTGAAATTGTGGAAACTTTATTATAAAAGTGTAAAGTTTTGGGGTTACATATTTTTCTTACATAATATTTTACATATTCTGCATATGTTTTTGGAACCTCCGGAGTGAAAGCTTCGGGGGTTTTTAGTTTTTAAAGCGACCTCATCCCATTTCCCTCTCCTTGCGAAGGAGAGGGTTGGATATTATTTAACACATAAAAGAACCAACCTATTAACAATCTTCAAATTTCAACCCTTCGGAGAAAATCGCATTCCTTAAATATGCAATAAAAAAAGAGTGAACAATTTTGAATAACACGTTTGAATTTTTTGCACCGGCTTATTTGGTTAAAAGCGGAAGTAAAACCGAACCTTACAAGGTTGGCGGAACAATTTCTACAGAGAACCGGGATACTGATAATGAAATAATGAAGAGTATCGATTGGAGTTATTTCACTTCCGGTTTTGGCAAAATTAAATACGAACATAAGGATATCCCAGAACCGCATTGTTTTATTGGCTTTCCGACAAAGTTAGGGAAGAGCGGGAAATCATGGAACTTTGAAGGAGAACTTGTTGCATACGATCCGGAATTGCCGGATGAGAAATTAACACAACAGCAAAAACTTGCAAAAAGCACGGTTACTCTTTTACAGCACATGGATGAATTTAATAAACGTCATCCAAATGCGATGCAAAAAGCGGGATGGAGTGTTGAGGGAGAATATTTGTCGAAAAGCAAGGACGGGGTTGTTTCGGCAAGAGTTGTAAATGTAGTATTTACAACTAAACCACGGAACAGAGAAACGTTTGCAAAATTAGTTAAGAGTTTAGAAGTGGGGTATGGAATGACACCCGATACACAAACGGGATTTGGGGCGACAAGAAAAGAATCAATTGATCATAACATTAAACTAAATGGAGTTACAAAAATGGAAACGAAAAATGATGTGTACAAAAAATGCTTAGCCAAAGGGATGAAACCGGAAGAGGCTAAGAAAGCGGCTGATGAATTTGAAGCAAAGCAAAAAGGAGAGATGAACGAAAGTTTTGAGACCGCTGCAAAATCATTGGGCACGGCGAAATTATCTCTTCAAAAATCGCTTGATACAGCTAAATCAATCTCTGAAATAGAGTTTGAAGTTGATATTAAAGCGCAGGAAAAAAGTTTGCAAAAATCAATCGCGCTGATGAACAAAGGCGGAGAAGAAGCAGATATTTCCGATTACCTTGAAAAATCCTCTGAAATTTCTTTGAACGCATTGAAAGCGCTGGACGCAATTAATCAAAAAGTTGATCTGTTGGCAAAATCGATTGTTCTTTTAGCAGAAGGACAGTTGAATCAAGTCTCAGGTGATGAACATTTGGTAAAATCTCTTGATTTGGTGAATAACCAAGTTGAAGATCAACGGATGGGACTTTTAACCTTGGTGAGCAAGCTTAGAAAAAGTACCGGCAATAATTTGTTGACCGACAATATCACTTTTGCTGAAAACAACAAGGATTTAGGGACAGGCGTAGAACTTAACAAAGCGCAAAAAGTAAAAGTGCTTGAAAAATTGGTTGCGGAAAAATCGGTTGACGAAATTGTTTTGGTTGACTTTAGCGCCGGTGGTACACAGGCAACTTTGCCGGAATCGGTTGAACAGTTGGTGAAATCAAAAGCTGTTGACATGTTCAAGTAAGAAAATGTTAATACATAAGAAAAATTAACAAGTAACTTTTAATAATATAAAAAATTGGAGTAAATAAAATGGACGATTTAATGTTTGGCGAACTTGCCGTAAACGGATCAGCTTATGGCGGCGCATCAACAGTAAAAGAACTCCAGGACTTAGCCAAAGCTCTTGAGGTTGGTTATGCGATGGGGACAACGGACCAAACCGGATTTGGAGCCACAAGACTTGAAAGCCTTGACCCGGTTGTAAAATGGCTTACCCTAAACGAATCTTCCCCGGCATTCTTTAGAGCAATACGAAAAGGGAAGGCTTCCAGCACGGTTGAAGAATTTGTAACCATGAATGAGGTAGGAGATGCTAATTTTTATTCTGAAGGCGGATTACCGGACGAATATGATGAAGATATCCGAAGAGAATTTGAGCAGGTAAAATACATCGGAACCGTAGGTAAAATTCCTTTGCAGGCTTTAATGGTAAAAAGCAATACCAATAACGAAGCGCTTGTTACAAGAGCCAAAGCACTTGCGATAATGAAAACCGCAGATAGCAAAATAATCTATGGTGATGCTGCTCGTAATCCTTACGAATGGAATGGTTATTACAAACAATTTAAAACAAAAGCAAAGAATGTAAGCCAAAACACAATTGATTTGCGCGGTAAACGTGTTAGACCGGAAACCTTAAATGAATCGGTACAAATTATTGCCGATAACTGGGGAAACGCAAATAACGTAAAATGCTGGATGAGCGCCAAAGATTTTCAATTTTATACCGATGAATTGTTAGCCGGTAGAAGATTTGTGGTAGGAAGTTCTGAAGCCCGTGATCTTATCGCTTCCGCGAAAAGATTTGAACTTGGGAACGGAAAAGGAAATATTGAAACCGATATTCTTTTGAAATACAAGGGTCAAAATTATATAGGCGCAGAGTATCCTAAAACAAACACCGCGATGACAGTATTTGCAGCAACAAACAGCAAAGCACCAGCCACCCTTAACTCAAGCACTGCAACTATTTCAGTTGATACTGATGCAGCTACCTTGCTTGACGCAGCAACTTACGATTACGCATTTGTACCGGTTAATAAATACGGTGCGGGCGCAGCATTTGAAGTTAAAACAAACGTTGTTGCAGCTTCTAAACGCTGTACTTTTACCTTAACTGATAACGGTTCACCTTCAGGACAAGAAGCAACAAGTTTTGATATTTACCGTAAACTTTCATCCGCAACTGCAATTACAAGTTATAGATATTTAACTTCGTTTACAGCAGCCGAAGCAAAGATCGATAACGGTGAATGGATACCGGGAGCGACTAATATTTTCTTATGGGATTGGGACTTTGAACAAGTACTCGATTTCCGTCAATTACTGCCAATGACTAAGATGGGATTGGCTCAAATTGATGATTCCAAGAGATGGATGCAAAAATTATGGGCAGTGCCGATTCTTGTAGCACCAAACAAAATGGTGATGATAAAGAACGCGGGTTCTACTGCTTGGGCTTAACGGATTAACAAACAAACAAATTTCTATTCCCCTCTTCCGTTTATGCGGCGGAGGGGAATAAATTAAAACACATCAGAGGCTAAAAAATGGTTAAGCATACATACCTTAAAAATTTAACGTTAAATGTACCAACTTCCGTTAACAGTACGGGCAAACTTCACTTGGATGAAGACGGTTGTATAGTTGAGGAATTGAGTTTTGAGCAAGAGAGCGAATTGATTGATCACCCGGATTTTGTTACAGTAGAAAGTGAAAAGTCGCAAGTAGAAAGCAAAGAGTTGCAATCCGCCGAAGGCGGAGAAAGTAACGATCAAGAGAACAACCAAGAGCAAGAAGAAAAAACCGCAGAGCAAGAGAGCGGAGAAAATTCTGAAGGGAAAGCCGGGGAACAATCCGAAGACGAACTAAAAGAATTGGATACTAAAATTGTAAACGGGAAAGGGTTCATCTACAAGAAAAACGTGAAAGATGTTTTGATGTGGTTACGGCATCCAGAGCTTGATGAAAAGGGTAAATAAATGTTGGTAATAGAAGTGTTGATTTATCTTGCCGCTGTTTTTTTGTTGACGGCGTTTGGAGCGTTACTTTATATTGTATTGACTAATCCGTACAGAGATAAATTATTAAAAAGATTAGATACAATGTTATGCGAGAAAGACGGTTTTTGGAGTAGTACCCGTTTCAGATTTCTCTTGGAAACACTTATTGCTAACGCATCATTTTGGGGATTGGTAATTTATCTAACCATAAAGAACAGCAAATTTCCCAACATCCCGGAAAGCATTTTAATTGCTTACGGAGGCATACAGATAATTTCAGCAGTATTAAAATTTAAACAGAAAACCGTTGAGACGGAAGAACCGGCAGAAGAGAAGTAGAGATGTGCAATGAAGACAATAAAAAAAGGGATTTCACAACTTATAACCCTTGATCAGACATTATTAGGCAGCGGAAAACACGTTTACTTGACGATGATCGGTGAAGACGGTTCGGTGATTAAAAACTCTTCAGCGGCAGATATAAAAGATTTATCACTTTCCTACAACGCAACTTCATCTCTCTATGAAGCAGCCGTAACTGTAGCCTCGGATGAGCCGGAACAATATGTCCGGCTCTTCTTTTATGCTACAGACGCGAACGTAGAGAATAAATATTATCCGGAAGATGCAAAATTGGAAGCAGTAGCCGGCATAATTACAACCGAGGCTGAAATTGTACCGGTACAGTTTTTTATTGATTATGTTCTGGCTTCTTCAAGCAGATTAGACCCGGCGTATGAAGCGGCGATAACGGCTTTTTCGGAGGATAGAGCGGGATTAAGAAGTTACTTAAAGAGCGCACAAGATACTCTTGAAAAACAATGCGAGCTTTATTTTACCGAACGGACAAAGACCGAGAACCGTGATAATTATTTTGAAAAATTCAGTATGAATCTTTGGCAAATACAAGTTTATAACCCACCAATAAATGATTTAACAAGTGTAAAGATAAAGTACGGCAATACCGAGTTAATGGGTATTGGTGTTGATCTTTTTACGTTTGACCGCATGACGGGAATAATTGAATTTTTACCTTTACCAACTGGTGGAACAGCAGGGCTTTATACTTTGCTGTTAGGCAGTTTAAGCGCGTTGGGTTTATCTGTTTTAACCGGCGGAGCGCTGGAACGGATACCAAACTTTTTTGAGGTAACGTACAAAACGGGGTTAGTTTATGCAGGCGCAGACCCGTTTGAAGTTGAAGGGATAAGACAGGCTATTTGCCGCAGAGCATTCCTAAGTTTGGTCCATCATGTAGATCCCGCGGCAAGAGTAGTTAGCGAAAGTGAAAGCATTGACGGAGTTGCAAGCAGTATTAGTTCGGGAGTTGCTAAGGTAATTACCGAACTGAAACAGGACGAAGTAAGTTATTTAAACGGTTTGCGGCAGAAGTACGGGAAGAACTTTAATGTAGTTATCGGGTAATTAGGAATTAGGAATTAGGAATAAACTTGGAACAATATTTTGAAGCCGTTAGAAAATTGCCGGTTGGGGATTGGAAAGTAATTGCGGAGTTCCATAGGATAATTATGAATTATAAAAAGATGAAGCGGTTAGCTGATAAGCATAAAATAAAATGTTAAAAATTATTGATGAAAATATTGTACGGAGTCTAAGACGGTTCGGGCAAACGGTAAAGCATTACCCGGGCACGTTGTGCAGTTGCATTGGTGAAAATAACGGTGTGCCGTTATTAAACCATACTTGCAACCAGGGTTATTATTACGGAGCGCCGGAAACAATTATTGCAATACGCACGGCGATATCTTACAAATACCTAAACACGCCGCAAGGGGTAATTTATGACGGAGGCGCAACATTTACCATCCCAAGATTGAATTTAAGCGGAGCCGAACAGAGAGCTTATTCTGTTATTACGCACGGAGATATTTTGGTTTGTGATAATAAGACCAGACGTGACACAGATATACTGAAGCGTGGAACCCGTGATTTTATTTACGCTTTTGATATTACCGAAGTAATTGGCATATACCGTAACAACACAAAATATGATGCAACGGATTACACAATTATTGAGGATGATTATAAAACGTTACTTGGTGATGACGGTTTACCGCTTACCGATGAGAACGGAGTACCAACGGGAGAAGTAAGAGACAAAGCGGATATTGTGGGTAAATTAATGGCGGTTGTTTGGGCAACCGGCAAAGGACCGGCAACGGGTGAAAGTTACACGGTGGAATTCATTTGTGCTCAACAGTTTAAAGTATGGGAAGATGCGGGAAGTGATAGGGGAACGGATGAAAACAGACTACCGAAAAAGATGCTTACCGTATTAAGAAGATTTGTTACACCGGTGGAAAATAACCTTGACACCGTAGAAACGACACAGGAGTTGTACACATGATAATTACATTATTTGGAAAGTCAATAAAATTTGGGAAGAACCCGAACCAGATAGATATGTTTGCAACCGCCGGAGCGGAAAAGGAATTTGCGCCAGGGGATAAACGCAGACTTGAACTTACAAGCGGCGGGAAGTTGCGTTGGAAGAATGCGGATGAGGAAGGGAGTGGAAAGTTGAAGGTTGAAAGTGGAAAGAATGCAACTCCGAACAATCAAAACATTAGAGAGGAAAAAGGTTTATTCAAAGAAGCGTATGAACAAACGCAAGATGAATATGCGCAAAAGATGTTCAGAGGACCAATAGCTGAAGTTAAAAAATTTAAAGACCCGAATGATTTGGAAGATATTGCAATCTCTAACGAACAGCACAAAGTTATTATTAAACACGCTATTCGAGAAGGTAAAGAGATCCCGGATGCAGTAATTGAACCTTACAAAAATTCGCATTGGGCGAAGGAATATTTGAGTAAAAAAGTTGATTACTCACAAGAGCTTATAAACACCGCGCAAACAAGTAAGACTTTCGATAAGTTTTTAACAAATGTTAGAATCCATGTATTCCCAAACGAGTTTCTTAAAAAAGAGTTGGGGTTAGGAGATGACAACGTACAAAATAGAAAAAAACTTAATGACTATTACAACAGGCAAAAAGCAGAGCATAGAGAACAACGTAAAAAAGATAAAGAAGAAGGGGATAAGGCAATTGCCGAATTGCATGTAGATCAAATAGAAAAATTAGCACTTCAACAGTATGGCGGGAAAGTGGGGAAAGAAAAAAAGATTGATGATGATAAAATTGCAGAGTTGTATAGGAATAGCCCGATATCTATTCAAGTGGATAAGATGAGCAATAAAGCGCAAGAAATTTATAATAACGCCGGGAACCAGGCAGAAAAACAAATTGCATTTGATCTTTGGAATTATGGGAATGGGATACAGGATGAGTTTGTAGAAAAGTACGTTAAAGGGGAAAAGATAAGTACTGAAGATGTTATGGAAGTAAAGAGAATTGCAAACATATTGATAAAAGGCGCTGATGAAGAATTTGAGAAAGTAAAAAATGGGAGTAAGGCAAAAATTACGATCAAGAAAAAGAAAGAAGAGCCGGTTAAAAAAGAACCTTGGGAGAGAACTTTATCGGATATGATACAAAATGAAATTACAAACCGTGAAATTTTTGGACCGGAAAGTTATCCTAAATGGATAACGGATAATACTAAAGTGGAAATTGCAGACCGAAGAACCGGAATTGTTTATGATCATTTTACTCTTGCAAGCCCAACACAGGAAAGATTAAAACATTATGGGAAACTTGCACATTATGAAATTATAAAGCGAGCCTTAGTTGACGGCAAGCCCGTACCGCCGGAAGTGTTGAGGGATTATCCGGAGTTGGAAAAGGAAACTTCACTTATAAGTGAATTACCTTTTACTGCATCATTAAAAAAAGATTTAGAAAGTTACGGCGAAAAGACAAAAAATATTTTAGTTGAAGGGACGTATCAACCATTTGCTGATTGGTTTAAGAAACAATACCCGGATCAAGAATTTAAAATCGGTAAACATCAAGATGGAGGACCATTTATCGCTATAACTGGAGGAGGAGAAATTAGATATTCAGCTTATCAGAAAGATAATTCTGAAAACGAAATAAAATTATCAAAGTTAAAAAAACGGAAAGAAGTTCTTGGGGAAAAACTTTACTCCGAGAAACTTAAAAATCACAAGAAAGTATCTAATATTGGTTTTGGCACAAATATGAGGGGATATCAAAAAACGAAACAATTAAGTTTTAGAAGAGAAGATGAATTGCAACAAAAAATAAAAGAGATTAACGAAGAAATAAAAGATTTATTACCAAAGAATGTTAGTGAATCAAATAAAAGCATCTTCAAAAATTTATTTAAAGCCTTTGGGAAACAAATATCAATGTTTGGAGCGCAGCCATATCAAAAGGAAGGGCAGACGAAAGAGGGACGCGGAGGCACGTTGAAATTAACGAGGGACAGCTCGGGAAAGGGAGCGCATTGGAAGTTAGTCGGCAAAGGGCAATCGGCAGTGGACGGTCAGCAGTCGGCAGTTGGCAGTGGGCAAGAAAAACAAACTGGCGGAAAGATAATTACTCCGGCTAATGCTTTTGAATTGTTGCAGGATAAAATTGGTAATAGTGTGTTACTGCAGGACAATGAAGGAAACTTGTTAGGTGAGGGAGCGTTACAGCTTGTGAACGAAAACAGTGAAGGCAATTATTCTTTGTTCTTAAAAGAGGCAAATGGATTTGATTCTCTCGTATCGATACCAAAGAACCAGGCAGTTGTACAGAAGGAAGACGGGATAAGTTTTAAGTTTGCAGATAAGAATATTTTAATATCAACAATTGAGAAAAGCAAAATTCCCAATAAGCCGGTTGAAATGGAAAAAGCCGAAGAGAACGCGAAACATGCGCGTAACTTAGAGAAGATGCGGAATTTTAACGAATGGCAAAAGAAAGCCGACAGTTATGCAAGAACAGCGAACGGGCAAAAGGATTGGTTTTTTGGTGATATGGAAATTGCCGCCGACGCTGAAGGTTTAGAGTTTGGAGTGAAGAACCGCATCATTAAAAAAGCCGATACACTGTTTAAGGAAATAAAGAGGAACGCAACAAGGGATGATAAGGCTGAGATATACAGCGCACTAATCGGAGCATTTGAAGTGAAAAGCGTTGCTAAGGCAAAAGCTGTTATTTCCAACTTAAAGAAGAAGGGGTATGAAATAGACGCTGATCAGTTGGACCAACCGAAGGATAAAGAAAACTTTTTTACAAGGATAAAAATAAGCAAAGGGGAAAACGATCCTTTGCCGAAGGAGTTGCAGTTTGCAACCGGTGAATATGCCTTGGCATTTGAAGAGTGCGCGAAGAAACCAAATCCTTTAAGAGAAACAGAAATGAGTTTGGGCTTAAAGATCAATGCTGAAGGGGTGCCGGAGTTTAACACAATTAAGAAACAATTGTTTAACCTGGCCGGAGAAGGATTGGGACAATTATGGGTTACGGGTGGTTTACCGGGAAGCGGAAAGAGCAGCACACTTGGAGGTGAGTTTTATAAAAACAAAGTTTTGATAGATCCCGACAAAATAAAATATATGCTTGCTGAGGAAAGAGGAATATCGCAAGAAGAGGTAAATAAAAAGCCTTGGGAATTGCATGAGGAAAGTTCGAATATTGCCAAGCATTTGGTCCGTGAAGCAATACGCGAAAAGAAAGATGTAATTTATGATGTTACCATGAAGGGGACGGAAAATTTAAACGATCTTCTTTACATGGTGAACAGCGATACTTTTCAGGCGAATGCTGAGTTTATTCATCTCCCGATTGAAAAGGGAATTGAGCGCGACAAAGCAAGAGGAGAAAGCGGCGGAAGAAGCATAGGCGCTGATCTGTATAAGAAATTGTTTGGTGGTTATCCTACACACAAAGCTTTTTTTGAGTTGAAGGATAGTTTTGATAATTTTAGAGTATATGATAACAGCGCACCGTTGGGAGAAGGGGCAAAACTATTTTATGTAAAAAATGACGGACAAGAAAAAATATTGCACCCGGGAATTCACGATGAATTCAAGAAATTTGGTTTGAAGCAAATGGGGAAATCACTATATTTGAGATACCAAAGGAGAAAATTAGTGAAAGCAATCGAACCCACACCCAAAACAAACGAAACCCAATTACCGGAAAGCGAAAAGTTAAAACTTCTTTTAGGTTTTAAAGAGCAAGGGATAGACCGGGACATTGATCCGGAACAAGATTTCTTTGCTTTGGGAATGCTGAAGATGCACGGATTGATCGATGAGAATATGAATCTAACACCGGAAGGTGAGCAGAAATATCAATTTCAATTTGGCAGTAAGTTTAGCAACATGAACGGAGAAGAAAGCGATGTTGAACAGGTCGTGAATCCGAGAAAAAATATTGCTGAAGAAAATAAAGAGAAAAAACCAGCCATAAAAGCATTCGGGAAAGAATTCAATAAAAAGAAACCTGAGTAATACAGGACGAGAAACTTAATATAAGAGTTAACTTATAAGTTAAGTTTAAAGAAACAGCATGAATTACCAAATTGTTTATGATATTGATTACAGCAAAGTCTATGAGCTGATAAACCACATTGAACAGCAATTAGGCAAAGAAGCTGAGTTACCGCAAGCGATTGAAGCGGCGGGAGATTTAGCAACACAGACATGGTTAAATGTTGCGGCAAGTAAGTTTAAGCATTCGCAAGGGGGATATGCAAACGGAATTGTATCGGGGGCGAAATATCCTTATCAGAGCGATAGACTTCATTATAAGATCATTCACACCAGCCCACATGCAAAAGCCCTGGAAGAAGGTTTTGAAAGTTTTGACATGAAGAAGGCGCTTGATACTTCGCCAAAAGTAAGGATAGGAAAAGACGGTAAAAAATATTTAGTTATTCCTTTTCAACACGGTACACCGGGAACGACAAGTTTTAGGGCAATGCCTAAAGAAGTTTATGATAAAGCGCCGGTTTACCAGCGCGAAGTGCTAATGGGGAAAGTGAAATATTCTTTGGATGAAACGAGAACCGGAGCAAAAAACTTGCGGCATTCCGTTGCTGTAAAAATGTTTAACGAGGGAAGCATAAGGGGAGCGCGAGACCAAGCGGACGCAGAATTAATGAGAAGAAATAATCCTGAGCGTGTACAGCGAACAATGTATTCGTGGAGCGACAAAATTAAGAACACTGGACAACCGTTGCTTAGAGCGGAGCCAAAGGAATATACGATTAGCGATAAAGCAACCGGTGAAAAGTTTAAGGTAACATCTCCTCCGCACAAAACTTCTATCTACGAAAATATGGTGAGATTTCAAACCAATCCCAATGTGAACAGGTTTAATTTCGGTAAGTTTATTTTTAAACCGCACAACCAGACGGAGAACATGAGGAACTCAAGCGCTTATTTTACTTTTAGAATTATGTCTGAAAATAGTCAAGGTTGGATTCACCCGGGATTAAGCGGAATGTTTATTTTAAGGGAAACGAAAGAAAAAATAGAACAGCCGGTTATGATGATGTTGGGGGAAGCGGCGAAAAAAGATTTGAGTACCACAATTTCGGCATTTAACCAAAGTTAAAGAATTAGTAAGTTTGTACTGCAATATAAATCATACCCGTGATTTAGAAAGCTCCTTTGAATAGTTCCTGGAATCCCGCTGCAAAGAGCGGGATTTTTCATTTTAAACGGTTTGCAAAAAAAAGTGAAAATAATTTAAACTTTTTTTGAAAAAGACTTGACTTTAATATACAAACGTTTGTATATTTGTAGTGAAAGAAAAACAAAAAAGGAACCTCAAATGAAAAGCGAAAACAAACCTAAATTTAACCCAACACCGGAAATGATAACTGCAACAAAAGCTGTTCTTGCGGCGAAAGCATTAGTGCTAACTATTCGCCCGATAGTTGAAGGTTATGAAAAAGAAATCTTGGCAAAACATCGATTTACAAACAAAGCAGAAGTAGCAATGCTTACAGAGCATGGACATGAAGCAAAGGAAAGAGTGATCTTAGATCCGAAAGAGAGCTACCAAATGGGTGATGAAGACTTTAACGCTTATTGGAACGAGTGCAAAGCGGAAAGAGAAAGAAACGGATTAAAGGTTGAGCGTGATGATTTTTGTCCTTTGTTAGTAGCTGAAAATTTAGAGCGACAAGCAAATAGGGTTCTTTTAGAAGCGATGCAACCCATAACCGGTATTGACCCGGACGATCTTTGGAACATGGACCACCGAAAACAACTAATTGATTTGAGTATTAAATTAATTGCAGCTTATTGTAGAGAAAATAATATTGATCTAGAGGGAGGGTTCTAAAATGAAAACCGAAGCCGCATTAGTTTCAAAAAGAATAAAGAAAGAATTGAAAGAACTTTTTCCCAAGATAAAGTTTTCCGTAACCAGCAGTAACTATTCCGGCGGGAATTCTGTTCGTATTGAATATAATGATTTTTTACCGACAAGTGTTTTGGAAGATCATTTTGAGAAATATGAAGATGGGAAATTTGATAGTTCCCAAGATTTGTATGAGTACAAAAAAAACGCACATGAAGTAAATCCTAACGGTATTTTAGAAGCCCTCCCAAGAACAAAATATTTGTTTTTCGAGCGGAGAGTTTCGCCGGAAATGAGAGAAGAAGCGAAAAAATATATTTTGAATACTTTTGATTGTGTCGAGAAACACGAAACGCAAATACACACAGCAGTACATCGGTTAACCGTAAATATGGATTTAAGTTTTGGTTTTGACAAAAAGTATGCAGAAAATTTTCCTCACGGGTTATTTGATTATTAGTTATTTTTCACTAAAGAAAAGGACAAAATAATGATTTGCACTGAATGTAAGAAAGAAGCAAAAACAACTTATGCAGGATATTGGCATAATGATGGTAGCAAAGATGGCGTATGGGTGATCAAAGAAGGCGAGCATCTATGCGAAGATTGCGCGGAGAAAAGAACAGGGTTTAAAACACTTAGAGAGATTAATAATTCAAGAAAACTGAAAAAATTAAAATGACAACCATACACGAAAAAATAGCAAAAACAATTCCGGCGGAGTTTGTGCATAAAGACTTTGAGGTATTGGAACTAATTCACCAGCGGGGGAAATTACCGGCGGGGAAGTGGTATTCAATTCAAGAGTACATGAAGAAAGCCAATCTTAAAACACGGCGCAGTGTGTACCAAAGAATTGAAAGCGGGGAACTTGAGACAACGAAGATAGATAAATTCACTTTTGTAAAAGAGACCAAGTAAAAACGACCTCACTTTAATTCGACCTCACCCCTACCCCTCTCCTTTGTAAGGAGAGGGGTTTTCCACTTTAAACAATCTTCAAATTTCAACCCTTCGGAGAGAAACGCATTCCTTAAATAACGGCTGTATTTAACAAAGTATTATCTCTTAGTATAACATCAACATGATTACACCACTTGCATCATTAGAAGTTACTGTTTCACCGCTTGGAAGCGAACTCAATATTTTTTGGACTTTGCCTACAACATTGCCAACAAATTATAAAGTTTACATTTTCCAACGCAGTCAAACTGATGTTACGCAATTAGAGATAGACGAATACTTTTCTCACATCGCCGACCTTTCAGCCTTTACTTACAACGGATTATATGTTTTTGATAAGATTAAAAACGGTCAGGAAGGGATGGGCGTTTATGAGGTTATTAACGGTTTGGTTTATTATTACAAAGCTGTAATTAGAGACGAAACCACGGGCGAATATTCCGCAACAATTTCAGCGAACGCAACACCTAACGCGGATGTACTTGTAGAAATACATGACGGAAAAGAGATCGTAGCGAAAACATTAAGGAAGATGTTGGACGGATTGAAAAACGCAACCGGGAAGAAAATACAAGTAAGCAGAGATATTGAAGTTGTGAAACAATTTACCATGGGCGAGCCAAGAAACGATCAGTTTATGGTTGAACGGGTAAACGGAGCTAGCTATCAAAACTATTGGGGCAACATATTATCAGCGCACGGGCAAGCTGTTATACTTGGCGACATGGATGCTGATGTAATTAGAGCAACGTACATAACTATAAGCGGACCGGACAGAAGAGACTTAATGACCTCGATATGCAGAGGGCGCAAACCATTCTTAAAGATAATGGCAAAGAAATTAGGTGCGACCGACTGCCAGGTTACTATTGAGGGGGATTATTATAATCCTTCCTTTCACGGAGCTAACGTAGTGGGTACAACAATGATATTTACACTATTAATTGAGAACAAAACAAAAATAGATTACGCAGAAATTAATGAACATATAACCGATATGAAGGTGGTTTAAAATGGCAAAAAAAATAAACGATGAAGAAAACTTTAGTATGGCCGAAGAACAAGTGAAAGCGTATGAAGGTAAAGAAGAAATTGAGGTAAACCTCAATACTTTTATTCATTTGAAAAGTCTTCCAAGTTGGGCGAAGACCCGCTTAGAACATTATTTGGCACTTAATCCAAAAGCAAAAACAGAAAATACGGTAGAGCAATGGGAAAAGATTTTAGCAAAACTTTAAAGCTTTGGTCAACCGGCGCTGAGGTAGAGCTTTGGCAGAAACTTCTTAAGCAGAAGGGATATTTTGCTGAAGAAGTTGACGGCGTATTTGGTGATAAGTTAAACGCGGCGACAAAGAAATACCAGGCAGCAAACGGACTTCTTAACGATGGAGTGGTAGGTAAAATTACATGGGGCTTTGCTTTTGCCAACGTTAAGGAAGTAAAAGACGAGCATATAAAAACCGAAGTTAATTTGCTGGCGTGGATAAAAAGAGATTTAGGTCCATACATAAAAAAGGCTATTGCCGGATCAATATTTACGGAAGATTGGCTTGGGGCAATCGCAGCTCGAGAAACTGGTTTTCTCATCATTAGGTATGTGAATAAAGGTTATGATCTAGACACAATAACTAAATTGATGAAAGGTGATTTCAATAACGGCATCTACCACGGATTTAGTTTTTGGCAGATCGATATTAGATCGTTTCCGGAGTTTATTAATTCCGGTAAATGGTTAGACATTCAGGCGAGCGCAAATAAAGCGGTTGATGTTTTAACCGGTAAAATGAAATATTTGAAAAAGCATGAAGAGAAACTTGGAGAGTATTGGTTTAGCCGTGCGATAACCGCGGCTTACAATTGCGGAGAAGGCAACGTAGAAAAAGCGATCTTAGCCGGGAAGGATATTGATTCACGGACTTTTAATAAAGATTATTCAAAAGAAGTATTTCGAATGAAAGAGGTTTATAAAAGTGTTAATATATAAGAAATTCAATAAAACAACTAATTTAGGAGAATAAGACCATGCCATTGACATTAGAAGGAAAAACCTATACCGTGCCCGGAGTTTACGGAACGGTGGAGATTATAAATCTTGGCAGTACAGCATTACCGGTTTTTAATACGCTGCTAATTGTAGCGGGAGCGAAAAAGGGTGTGCCGTATAATGCAACGGGGAAGAAAGGGTACGAAGTAATTCTACCGTTTTCATCCTTAAACACAGTGAAGGAATATTACGGAGTAAGTGATATTTCCCGCGCATTTGAGTATGCGAAAAAAGGAGGCGCTGGTGTTGTGTACTGCATTAACGCAGCATCTTTAACAAGAGCGAACGCAACAATACTTGATAACGCCGGAATACCGGTAAACGCTTTTGATGTTTATCCGCGAGATAATTTTTACGGAGCGGCTGGGAATGACATTTCGATAACAATGTCAACCGCAACCAGCTTGTTAACTCTAACCATTATTCCGCCGAAGTTGACGAAGTTTTTAACAGCAAACGCAAGCACTTCATCCCCATTTATTACTCTTGGAGATGTTGAAGGACTTGCAGTTGGTATGGCTGTGAAAGTTTACAGCAACGCAATTACAAGCGCACCGGATGCAGTAACTATTGTTAGTATTGATACCGTAAACAACCAGGTAGAACTTAGCGCAAACCCAACGGCGGCTTTTGCTACTTCGGCTTGGGCGCGTTTATTTGTGGAAGATACCGACAAACAAGCAACAACAACCTTTACCGCAACCGCAACAGTTACGGATGTGATCAACTGGATCAACTCCGGGAATATTTTAACTGCGGATAGAAAAACTTACGCGGGAATAAAACCAACAACTTTAGCTAAAGTTTATTTGCAGAACATTACAAGTGCAACAAAAGGAACTTCTCCGGCAGCGACAGAAACCGGCGGCGGAGATTTTGATCTTCTTGCAGGTTTAGCGCCGCAATTATTTGAAGAGTTGACCAACTACACCAAACAAAGAATAAGATTAGTGAACGTTGTAAGCAGCTCATCTTCAGTACATGCAGTTTATAAAACACTTGCGGTAACTGAGAGGGCGGCAAATAAATCGATACAGCTTATTCTTGGTTGTGCAACGGGAGACATTCTTCTTGCCGCAGATAACGCCGCGCACCCCAAAGCACGTGCAAAAGTATTAAATAGTGATGATTGTATTCTTGCCGGAATGGGTATGGATGGCAAAGCATCTTATTTAAGTTTTGCTCCTTTTGTCGGAGGATTGATAAGCGCAAATTCCGTTAAACGGAACTTTACAAATGATGCAGTTGACGCGCAAAGCGTTGAAAAAACTTTCGGTGAGTTTAACAAAGAAACTGATACCGCCGGATACCTTGCAAACGGTGTATTGTTAATCGGTACGGGTAAGAACGGGTATTACATCATTCAAGGAATTAACACCTACCAGAACCAAGCCACTATTTGGAATACAGACGATAAGAAAACCTATTTAATTCAGCAACGGCAGATCGTGGACTACGTTTACGAAGGCTACAAGAACGAAATGGAACTTGGTGTAGGCGCTGATGGATATGGACCAAGCGTAGCATCGGTACAAGGCGGAAGAATATTAAAGAAATATCAGGATGATGGATTTATTTCTGATTGGAAGATTGTAAACGCATACCAGGAAGGTAATGCAGTAATAACCGAGCCGCAGATCAATCCTATTGATGCTGTTGATTTTGTCGGGTTTAAATTAAAAGTAATTGTTGACGCATAAACATAAGGAATTAAAAAAATGGGATTCGGAGAAATATTATCACCACGAATTAAAGTTGGGACGGTCGATAACCCGGAGCTTTATTACAAAGCATTGTCGGGTTCTCAACTTGTTCTTTCCGTCTTAGACGGTTCAAATAATTTAGTTGCAAGAGGAACCGGAATGAATTGGAATGAACAGTTTCAACAAACCGATTTAGCGGAATGGGGACAACGCCATTCCTTGGAAATTGTTACCGGCAGACAACCGATCGGACAATTAACGATCCAGACGTTTTTCTTTATGCACTTGAATGATTCATTGCCAACTACTTCAGGATTAAAAGAATGGGCTGTTAGTGAACTGAGCGCAATTGTACAAATAGCAGAACATGAAGATCCGGCTATGGCAGGAACTATCATTGATGCCTTTGAAGGTGTAAAAATTGCCGGACAAAGCGGTAATTGGAACGCGCAAAGTCAGTACATGAAAAATATGTCATTGGTTTATCGAGTCCGTCTTAACGGACTTGAATGGAAGCAAATCCATGCAGATGGAGTTGCATATCCGGCTAAGAAAGCATCTTAATTAATTATTCACCATATCCTCCCGCCTTTTGTGTAAAAGCAAGGGGTGGGAGTAATTTTAGAGGCAAAAATGGACAGCAGCATTAGAGAAAAGATTTCGTTTACGATAGATGAAAAGACCTTTGAATTCTTTGCAGAAGCAACAGCAATAGAAAGCAGACAAATACGCAACGAGATGGCGGAACTTCTTGGAGGTATCGAGAATTTATTAAGTCTGGAAAATTTGATAAGTCGAGAGTATAGTGCATACTATGACAAACTTGATAAGTTACCCGGGAGCAAAGAAGCGGAAGAAAAGAAGGATGAAGTTTTTGACGCAATGATAAAAGATCAGAAATTTTATTTAAAGCTCTTATCGGTAATCAATGAAAAGAAAAACTTACAGCAGCTTGCCTTCTTAAAGGTAATGTGCATTAAGCCTTATGGATATGATTTCTATTCGCAGAAGGAAGAGTACCTAAGAAAAATTGTTGTAGAGTTAGACAAGAAATTAGATGAAGTAAAAAAAAAGTTACCAGGCTTAGAGGCTTAATAAATCTTGACGGAAATGAGTGTTTACTCTCTGATGATTTCGCAAAGGAAATAGAAGATCGTTCTACTTTCAGGCAATTCTGGAAAGACCACTATGGATACAGCAGTAACGATGAACGGTATCTAACAGCTACTGATTCTCAGATATTAAGCGACTACCTTGATCTTAAAATAAAGGGCTTTAAAGAAAAATATCCGGACGCATTTATCTTAAAGACGGCGAAGAATAGAGCCTTGGATCCACGGTATGATGAAAAAACAAATTTGGCATTCAAGGAAGCTTTAAAAAATATTGAGATAGTGCATATATAAAAGTTAATACAAGACTTGTTTTATAAAATAACATTTTATAAGTTTGTATTGTCATTTAAAACAATTATTCAAAGGAAAAACAAATGGACAAGGAAATTAACCACGAAAGCAAAGATCAAGGACTCGAGGATTTCCTAAAATTCAGAGCAGATCTTTTTAACCAACGATTAAAATCTTTAGGTATAAACGCCAAGATAAGCGTAAACACCGACGAAGAAAAGATGACATTTCTTAATTGCTTAAGAGAAATTACGGATGAAGATCCTCTCAAAGAACAAAAAACCGATTTAGAAAAATTTGTTGAGTTATATTTATCCTTTGGGGTACAGTGCATTGTTAAAGAGGGGATAGACGAGAAATCAAAACAAGAAGTTAAAACAATCCGGTTCCAAAACACAAACGGATTGAATGAATATGGACTTGACAATCTACCAGAAGGTTTAACCACCTCAGAAAAGTTTGACGGATACGGTGATTCATTTACGCTGATAACCTTTTCTAAAGACGGGGAATTTTTATGCCAAGGATTTTGGGGATAAACCATAACAGGCTTAAAGGAGCAGAGAAATGAGCAAAAGAATCATCAGTTTTATTAGAATATTCTTCACTTTAATGTTGATTGATGCTGTTTATCTTGAGGCGGGGATATTCACAGCTATATCAATATCTTTAATTGCGATTGCATTAGAGATACAAGCAGAATTAAATAAGCATTATTTGAAAGAGGGAGATGACAAGCCACGGGCGGTGAAAAATGATATTTAAACCGAAAGATATTCTGACAAAAAAGATAAAATTAAAAGACTCCTTAAAAGAGAATTATGAAGATAACTTTGAGGAAGATGAATGCAAGAAAATGTTAAGTGGAAAATGTAAAATACTAGAAATAAACGAAAATGGTGAATTTGCCATTGGCTATAGAGGTAAACTATTATTGGCATGGTTAGACTTAGAAGACTTTGAATTTGTAGTTGCAAATTCCATTTAATCACCAACTAACCCGCAATTAAATAAAAATAAACCTCCGAAGTTTTTAAAATTTCGGAGGTTTTTCATTTTAAAACCTTTCCTCAAATTTCAACCCTTCGGAGAATAAGTAAATGATTAAATAAGCGTCGTATTTAACCAAGTATTTACTCAGTATCATCTCTATAAATCTATGAATAATGACAGCGAATTAGCTCTTTCCATAAGAGCAAAAATTTTACCGATGATTGAGGGAAGCAATGAATTTTTCTCCCAACTTGAACAAACCCCACAGCGTATTACCGCACCAATGCAACAGCTTACGCAAAATCCAATATTTCAGCAAGGAATGTCTCCGAAGGCGATGCAGCAGGCAAATGCCCTTGCTAATGACTTTGAAGGACTTGAGGATTATGAGAAAAGAATAAGGGATTTACGGAATGAAATTGCAACTACTATTAAAGCTTCAGAACTGAGTGAACAGCCGTTGACAAGACGCGATGTGTTTGGCGTGCATAAAAAGATGTTACAAGAACAAGCTGAATTAGAAGATTTTCAAAAAAAACAAATGGCGGCTATTGATGAAATGGATTTCTCGAAAGAAAAAAGAAGAAAACTGAAGAGCCTAGACTATGATAAAGATCGGCAATTAAGCGATATAGACAGAGATAAAGGTTGGCAATTAAGCGAGTTAGACAAAGATAAGAAAAGAAGAGACATATTGCATAAACCTCTCACAGAAGAAGAAATAAAAACGAAGCAGGAAAGCATAGAAGAAGAGACAAAAACGAAAAAGGAAAGCATATCTAAACAATACGATGAACAGCGTTTAGTTTTGCTTGACGAAATAAAATCTTTGGACATGAAAAAAGAGTTTATGAAGGAAGCTCTTGTAAGCGGAATAAAAGACGCATCCTCCGGGTTAGACGAGTTGAACCCGAAGTTGAAAGAAATGGTTGGGCAGATGAAAGAAGGGGGCGAGGCGGGAAAAGGCATCTATACAATGCTACAGCAAGGAGGTTATTTGGCTTTGATGGGAAACGCAACGCAGACGGCTATGAATTGGACATTAAGTGAAGCAAGAATAAGCGCGAAAGAACTTACATCATTTAACTTAACCTCTCCAATGGGAAGTTATGCAGCCGGAGAAGAAGCGAAGGTTTTTAAGGAAACAACTGAACGGACAAGAGAAAGTGAACTTATAGGCAAGCTTGTTGGCGCTGTTGCGGCTATAGCATTAACCACGGTTACCGGAGGCGCGGGAGCGATACCAATTGCGGCGATGGCTGCGGGCGGTTCTATGTTCGGCGGAATGATAGGAGGACAATTTGCGGAAATAGAAAATACCGAGAGCAGGGCAAAGTTAGAGGCGGATATTAAATACAGATCAGAGGCTTATGCAGAGGCATCAAGATT
Source organism: Ignavibacteriaceae bacterium (assembly GCA_023231105.1). GTDB lineage: Bacteria > Bacteroidota > Ignavibacteria > Ignavibacteriales > Ignavibacteriaceae > UBA1563. Next base: position 75,020 of record JALNWB010000001.1, read on the forward strand.
AGTTCAATCTTCTATGGCTTATGATATCAGCAAGTTTAAGGCAGGACAAAGATTTGGGAAAGAAGGTATTGGCGGAAGTGTGCTTGGTTATTCACCGGACGAGACTTTGGAGTTACAGAAAAGTTTTGCCGAACAATACGGAAAGATGGATGAAGATTTGTTTAAGGAACAAACTTTATTTGCACGTAAAAGCGGACTTGATCCAAGGCAGATGTATCAGTTTGGAGAAATGGAACGGTTGACGGGGAACAAACTTAGTTACGGTGAATTTTCGGAAGTGGAGAAGAAATCGCAACAGTTGTTTGGAACCGACGTTGATAAGGAGAGAGTAGTTGACATACTGAAGGATATTCGTGATGTATCAATGAAGCAACTTAAAGCTGGAATTGATACGCACGAGGCGATTAGGTTTGCGGTGGATTTGCCGAGAATGTTAATGGGGAACGCTTCTCCCTACGGAAGAGCGGGAGATTTAGGGGCGGAAACATCAAGCGCGTTTGAGAGATTTGGGAACCCGCAAAACTTGGCGCAAGAATCGGTGTTAATGAGAGCTTGGGGAGAAAACGGGATGTTTGGAGACGATGGATATTTGTCCCGAAGACGAGAAGGGATAATGAACCCAAGAAACTTTAGATCGGCAATAGAAGAATACAGGCGAGAAGGCGGTTACACAGATAAAGGAGCGCAGGCAATAATGGAGGGGATTGATCCGGGAAGGACTATGGCTAAACCAATTTACGATAAATTTGTTGGTTTGTTTGGAGAAAAAGGTGAGGCGCAGTATGATGAATATAAACTTGATAAGAATGGGAAAAGAATAGCGATAAAGGGCGAAAAAGATGAGAAGGGGGAACAAAAATATGAGATGGAATCGAAGACGGTAAAGTTAGAAGAATTCTATAAAATGGTAGAAAGCGAAGGAAAGGCAATAGGTGAGGGAGGAAAAGAATTTCTTGAAACGCTGAAACAGGCAAACAGTTTTAGAAGTGCAGAGGAAGCGCAACAGGTGTTAATTAGGGAAAAGAATCTTGCATCCGCAGAAGCATTTAAGCAGACAATTTTTGACGGGCAAAAAGCGCAGGCGGGGTTTTGGGTAGATATGGGTAAGAACGCCGATGTCCAAAAAGATATGATTGAAACGGTGCGGAAAGGGATTGATGCACAGTATGCATGGATGATAACGAGCGGGATTGAAAAGAATCCGGTTAAGATCAAAGATTTTCTTAACGAGCAAAAAGAAGAGGCTTATGAACGGGCGGGGATAAAAGACCCGAACAAACTTAGTATTGAGAAAAGACGTGAAATACTTGAAGAACAAGGATACAAAGAAATAGAGCGAAGAGTTCAACAAGCCGGATCATTACCGGATGAAATGAAAGATTCAAGGTTTTCTGATGAAAAAAACAAAGCAGATAAAGGACATGGGTTTAAAGAAGATAGAGATGCAATAAAGGAATTAAAAAAACAAAAAGAGGGGGAACCGAATGAAGCAATAATAGATGTGTTAAAATACATAGATCAGCCATCGGAACTTCCCGGCAAGGAGAAGGCAAAGAATTTAATGGAGATGCTAAATGAGATAAAGCAATCGATGAAGCTGGAACCTCAATCTTCCCTTTATGGTGAACCGCAAAGACAAACACCGGAGACAAAAGAATTAACCGCAAGATTAGAAGGATTAGAAACGCTAAATAGAACTATTGATGTTCTTATTAACCGGTTCGATACTTTGGGGGATAAAATAGAGATTGCGTCCCTTCGGCAAGGCGGTGTAAGGGTTGAAGTTAAGAGCGCGGACAAAGATGTTTACGGACAGCAAACTGATTTTATTGAAGATAGAGCTTAAACATGGGGAGAATAATTGAGATAAAACAACCGAAGCAGCGGAAAGTTATTCCGGAGGTAATTGTTTACCGGAACCATGCAAAAAATCTTGCGGACTTACAATTTGACGCGAGTAGGTATGCATACTCAATTAATACTTTTAATGATGTTGACGGAATTCTTGCGACGGCAAGGTTAACATTCACCTCAGCAATAGCTCCGGCTGGATTGAACATTGGTCATAATCAATTTTATAATTTGATGAAAGTAAAAGTTGCAGTAGGGAGTATCATCACTATTAAAATTGATGGACGAACCGATAAACCGGATTTTCTCGGGATGGTGGACCGGATTTATGAAGGCAAAGTTTCGGACGGAAGCAGTGTTGGCAGAACAGTAAATATTAATTGCAGCCTTCTTCTTCCAAAGTTGTTGATAAAAGATTCTATTCCAAACTCACCCGTGTTAAGCGCGGACAAAGAATATTTAGAACCGAGACTTGGAAAGGAAAGATTAAAGTTTTGGACATACTTAAGGGGAGCGAATATTGATGCAGAGGATTACCCCTTTAACAAACCGCCGATAAACGGTATAAAATGGGTGTTGGAAAACATGCCAGGTACGAATATCATAAACAGTCCATTGCAGAAAACGGTAAAAGAAATACTTGACGGTAATGTTACAGACGCGGACGGAGTACCTATTTTTAATTTCGAAATGTTGAATAACGAAATAATGTTCGATCCTTCAAGTTCGGTATTTTTTGGAACGGTGTACGAGTACCTACGAAAATTTTTAGATAATTATTTTTATGAATTGTTTTTCGATACGGTAAAGGGGAAAAACGGAGAGGCGTACAACCAGATGACGATAAGAACAAAACCTTACTCTTACAGTGATAGCAAGAAAAACGGCTGGAAAATTTGGAATGATCTTGACACGGTTGTTTTTAAATCGGAATACAGAATCCGTGAGGAATTAGGTACGGATGATTTTGAGCTGAAGAATTTCTTTTCAACCACATATACAAGCAGCTTAATAGCAAACCAGGAATTAGCATTAGGGAAACTTGGAGTAATGTTTCCGATCATAAACTTAGCGAGCATAAAAGAATATGGATTGAGGGAAATTGCAGTAAACTCAACAAATTTGAACATACGCGAACTGACCGATGAGATAAAGAAAAAATTAGAAAACGGCGAAACACCAACGGAAGAAGAAAAGGGAAAAGAGTTTGAATGGTTGTTAAACAAGCGAGATAAGGTTTTTGAATGGAATGTTTGTAATGAACTTTTCGATAAGGGGACACTTACGGCATTGGGGAATAGTGGATACAGAATAGGAAGAAAACTTTTCTACCAGGACAAAGAGTATTGGTATCCTTATGATGATATGGAAAATAAAACCCAAAAATTTACCGGAGTTGAATACTATATAAAGAACGTTGCTCAAAGTTGGACTTACGGCGCTGAATGGCATTCAACAATGCAACTGACGCGCGGGCAAGCAAAGGGAGTAATTGAAAAACATATTAAGGCTTTAGAAGCGGCCGCAGATACTATTTACAAGAAAAACAATTTGGAAGGGAAAACAACAGCCACAACGCCGATAGATACTTCAGAGAATAGAGATAATTATGAGAAAGACATTAACGGATTATTTAACATAGCATGAAAAAGAAAAATGAAAATATTGTAGCAAAAGAGAAAGTATTTTTTCTCGGTAAATTAATTTTTGACCGGAAGCAGATGAATACTTTTTTCCGTGATCAAAACGGAGTGCTGCATGATTTACTGAAGATTAGTTTTTCTTCCAAAGAATTTAACAGCGAAGACGGCGATTTGATTTTACCGAAGCCGGAGATCATAGATGGGAACGGCGCTATTGAAGAATCGGGTGATATGTTGCTTTACAGTTATATAAACGGGAACCCCGATGATATTGTAATAATATCTTCCATTTATAACATAAAACTTTCGCATGTAGATAAACAGTTGAGGATGGGAACGGATGATATTGACGCGATAAGAAAGCGAATTGGGGTAAGAAATAACAAGAAACGCTATTTGGTGATAAATGATGACGGTGCCGGTAATTATTATTTTTATCTGAAGGGAAAGGACAAAAACGGGAATGTAGCGGTAAAAATAACCGGTGACGGCGAAGGGAACGGAAATTTTAAGTTTGAGTTGAACGGAAAATGTTTGCTTAAACAGGTTGACGACAAAGGGGAATTGATAAGTAAAATATTTATGGATAACACCAAGGACGCAGAAAAAACCATATTTGAGGATAAGCACCAAAACGTAATTACCATGAGCAAGGATGGAGTGACTATTACCGATCAGAATAAGAATTTGGTGGAACTGAACAAAAAAGGAATGATCGTTAAAGGGGAATGTATTGATGTAAAAGGGAGAGATTCAACGGGCACATTAACTCTTAAAAAAATATTAACTGATTTAGTGCAAGCAATACTAGCAATGACACAACCAACAAACACCGGCGCTACCGTAGGTCCACCGGTTAATATGGCTGACTTTTTAAAAGTAAAACAAGACGCGGAAAAATTGTTAAAGGAGAATAGTTGAAATGGCATTAGCGACAATGGCACTACAAACAGCATTAGAGGCAGCATTAACTGCGAACATCCCTTCAGCCGAAGGTACTGAAAAAGCAAAAGCCATGGCAAAAGCTTTGGCAACGGCAATGGCTACCGCAATGGAAACGTTTGTAAGAAGCGGCACGGTGGCATTTGCCCCGGGGACAGTGACCGGGATAGCAACTCCGGTAACCGGAGGACCAATAACGGCGGGAGCTGCAACCGGCGGGGCGATTACGTGAAAATTCAAATTTCAACCCTTCGGAGAGAGAGAGAATACTTAAATAACGAACGTATTAAACAAAGTATTTACCCTAAGTATTATTGCCAATGAAACTCTATTTCAACATACCACAAATGCCCTATATCGTTTTTGAACTTTTGAGGATCAAGATAGATGATTACGTGGATGAAAACTATGTAGCTGAGAGTGTAGATACTATTTATTTGCAAACTTTCCCGGAACAGTATGATTTTAGGTTAAGGGCAAGAGACGCAATGACGCAAACCGATAGCGAAGTATTTATAAATAAATATGATTTTGCACCGGAACGATTGAGTTTTAATGGTACGTTTGGGGTAAAAGACCGGGGTATGATGAGCGGATACAACAGGTTAAAACAGTTCGAGAAAGAAATTATCAGAAGAAGTAAAACAGCAAGTTTACCTAACGCCGGAGACGGCGAACGGTTTATTTATGTAGTAAATTTTTATGGATTTGAATTCGGCAAGTTTGGGAATATAAATGTTTCTACGTGGAATACTCGCGGAAACGCTAGAGAAAATTCGGACTTAATAAAATATTCTTTTGAATTTGATATTATCGGTAAACTTGTAAAAACAAATTCGAAAGACCCTTTGCTTACGGCGCTGAATGAAGTTTTCGGGGAAGACGGACTTATTGCCGATGCACTTGATTACGTGAATAGTAATGAGACGGTGCAGAATGTTTACCAGGGTATGGGAACCATGAAGCAGCTTTCAACTTTACCTCAGCAAGGATTAAGCTTTGTTGCTGATACCATAACAAACGCAATTAAAGATGTAGGGAAATTTGTTACTACAAGACCGGAAGGGGGAATATTCTAATGACTTACAACCAATACAAAAGTGATCTTGAAACCTCCTTGATGGTAGTAAGTTATCTTATTGGCAATGTTGAGGCAAATGTAACAGATGAATTCGACACAATTAATTACGCTGAGGTGTTATTAAATTTAAACATTCTCCAACAAAGGGTTAAAAGATTATTGTCAGCTCATAAATTTTTGAAAGTGAGTGAAGAAGAATTTTCGATGATGTTTGAGGGGAAAACTAATAGATCGATTGAAATTATACACAATGTTACAGGTTATGATTCTTTGATGAGCATTGCAAAGAAATACAACATTACCGAAGAGCAAATACTACAGAAGAACAATGTTTTAAGCAGTGAAATAATCGCCGGTATGCAGTTAGTAGTTGAAGTTGAGAGCAGCAAAGGTCTGAACAAGATTTATGAGCAGATTGCAGTTTATGGAAGCCAAATAGGAACGGAAATTTTAGGAACGGATTTACCAAATGAACTTGTCGAAAACGGTGTTGGAGATCTGAAAATATTAACGAATGAAGAAACCGTTAGCCAGGGAGTGCAGAACAGAATTTATACGAAGGCGGGCGATTATCCGTTGGAACCAAATTTTGGGATAGAGCTTGCGGGAAGTGAGATACCGGCGGATTTAATGAACGGAATGTTAATGCTAAAAATAGTTGATCAACTTGAAAATGATTTACGCATAAGTGATGTTGAAAGCTTAGAGATTGAAAAAGCCGGAAATGCTTTAATAATAACTGCGGCAGTGAGAACAATTAATAACCAAATATTGGAAATAAAATAATGAATACGAAAGAATACACAGATTTAACTTTTGTCGGTACAGACAGTCCGGCAATATATTTAGCAAAACATATTCTAACGGCATTAGTTATACCGGTTGATACTGATTATGACGGAAAGAGTTTAACCGTAAAAGCCGGGAACTCAACAACCGATCTTAAACAAGTTTACGATCAGGACGGCGATGCGGTGGTAATACAAATAGGAAGCAATAGGTATATTTTTCTTGATCTGCAAAATTTTGCCGGAGCAACTTATTTACAATTTGTTGCAAGTGCATCTTTAGACGGAAAGACGATAAAAGCCGTAACATTTAACACACAAGAATAACAGTGTATTAACAATGAAAATCTTATTGCTAATAAACAGACTAAAACAATATTTAAAAAAATATCTCCTCGATGAAACTAAAAAATTCATCCGGGATGAGAACGGAAATCATATACAAGGAGATTAGAAATGCCTAAGATAAGTGAATATACAGAATTAGTAACCCCTACCGATGACGACCTATTGATAACGGTAAGCGCAGGCGTTACAAAAAAAATAAAACGAGCAAATTTTTTAGGGAAAACATTGAATTACATTGGCATTGCCGGAACCACCGGTTTTGGTGTTGGTATTTGTCCGAATACTTTGCCCGCAGGGATGCTTCCTCTTGTTGGTTATGACGTTATTGGTCACGACCAATACGGAAACTACCAATACAGTGACGGCAGTATAATGGTTTGGGTGCCGAAATTTTATTACAAAGTCTTGCATGACGGTTCAACGAATATTAACAAAGTGCTTATTGCCAGCGTTTATGATTACGAGAACGAAACAGCCGCTAATGCAGCCGGATATGCTCTACACCGCGCTTTCATTGACGGCGGAGTAATTAAAGATGGCTTCTTTATTGATAAGTACAAATGGAGCTTAACGGCTTTTGTTAACGGTAGCGCGGGCATAGCCTCGTCTATCAAGAATGGTAATCCCATAACAAGTTCAGCTGATGCAAATAGAGATGCAAGCAATTTGTATGCTGGTTCTTTTGCTGATTGTATTTCTAATTCCCAAACACCGGCTGAAAATTATGGCGGTGCTTGGGCGGCGGCAAAAAGTCGCGGAAATGATTTTGCTAATAGCTCCATGTTTATTTGGTCAGCAATAAAATATTTGAATATTGCACATGGACAAGCAGCTACATCAACCACTAATTGCGCTTGGTATTTAACTAATAAGAATTACCCGAAAGGGAATAACAATTACGGTGCAGACATTGACGATGCAACTTGCACATTTGCCGCTTGTGATGACGGATATTGGGCGGCGCGAAACGAAGCACGTAAAAACGGAAGCGGAACATTATTTGCAAAAACTACCCACAACGGGCAAAATTGCGGAGTTGCAGATTTGCAAGGTGACCAATGGCAGATTTGCCAAGGATTAACAGCAATTGTTTCTGCTTTAACGATTGATAATGTAACCGGTGATGGTACTTATGTAACAATACAGACAACGGCGGTGCATGGATTGGTCGCAAATAATTGGGTGATGTTAACGTCCCTACAAGCTTCTTTAACCGACAAGATGTGGAAGGTGTATGATGTGCCGTCTACAACAACAATACGCATACAAAGCACCGAAGCATCTATTACCGACACTGCCGGTACTTTAACTAAAGGCAAATTTTATGCAATTAAAGAAAGTGTATCTATTAAAGATGTGACTGGTTCAAACACCGGCGCGACAGACCATTTTGGGGCAACCGGTGTTGCTGCGTTAATGGAAGAAGTAATCCCTAACTTCGCCAACGGCGGAGGTTTTGGGCAATTATTTGGGAATAGCACAAACCAAGTTTTACCATTTAATATCTCTCGCACAAACAATAGTTACAAGTTAGGTGGTCTAGCACTACCGGATGTAAGCGGTATGAGCGCGGGTGGAACAAATTTATTTGGCTTGGATTATTTTTACCAATATTTAATCAATGAAATGTGCCCTATTCTCGGCGGCTATTGGAATGATTCAGCGGGTGCCGGAGTTTGGTCTGTCTATTTGAATCTCATTCGTACTAGTTCATATAGGAGTGTTTCGGGGCGCGCGTGCCTTTATGTTTAATGCACAGCGAACGATAGTGAGCGATAATTAAGAAGAAAGAAACGGAAATGGCAGAATATCATTTAATAGTAAAAAAGATTAGAGACATGATTGTTTACAACAACATCATGCTGAAGCAATTTCCGAAACATGAAAAATATTTATTGGCAAATAAAATAAGGGAGACCGGATATGAAATATTTGAATCCGCCATAACGATCAACAAAAAGTTTTACAAGAAAACTACGTTTTCTGAGTTGAACATAAAACACGAATTGCTTAGGCAATTTGTAAATCTTGCGGCAGAACTAAAATACATTGATCTGCAAAAGCATAGAGTTTCTCAAACACACATAGACGAAGTTGGCAAGATGATAGGAGCATGGATAAAGAAAGAATTTGGAAACGATGAACAGAAGGGAAATGCTTAATAATGTGCCCTATTCTCGGCGGCAATTGGAATAATTCAACGAATGCCGGAGTTTGGAATGTCAATTTGAATAACAATCGAACTAATTCAAATAGAAATGTTTCGGGGCGCGCGTGACTCTGATAATTATATTGAAAGCTATTACGTTAAGGCGTAGCAGATGCAATCTATCAAAGGGAGCGTTTTCCTTGTCCACAGTTGGCAAAAATGCAACTGAATAATAATTAAAGTAGTAAGTGCGAAATTCTGATTATTTAGGAACTTATAAGAAATAAAATGAAGCGAATAGGAAATTTGAAAACGAGTTGGTGCAATTATGAAGCGTTGCACAAAGCATTTTTTGAAGTGAAGAAAAGCAAAAGCTATTATCATTCAATAATTGAATTTGAAAGCAATTTAGTGAGCAACTTAAACAGAATATTAATATCACTTGAAGACGGCACTTATAAAGTTAAGCCGACACGGGATTTCTATATTACCGATCCGAAGCGGCGTTTGATACAAGCTCCGCAATTTGAGGATAGAATTGTACAGCATGCGGTTTTAAATTCAATTAGAGAAACGGTTGAAAATAAATTTATTGATCATACCTATGCATGTATTAAGGGACGCGGAACACATGGGGCAAGTGATCTATTAAAAAGATATTTGGTTAATTATAAAAATGAAGGATATTACTTAAAAGTTGATATCAAGAAATTTTTCTACACCATTAACCACAAAGTTTTAGAATATCAATTAAGCAGAATAATAAAGTGCAAACCCACACTTGAGCTGCTAAAAAAGTTTTATAAAGATGGGACGGGCAAAGGGTTGCCTTTGGGAAATGTAACATCACAGCTATTTGCCAATCTTGCGCTTAATCCGATAGATCATTTGTTAAAAAGAGCATTAAAATGTGTGCATTATGTTCGCTATATGGATGACTTCATAATCCTTTCGAAAAGTAAAGCATTTTTGCATCGAGTTCTCGCGAGCTTAAAACAATTACTTGTAAAACTAAAATTAGTAACAAATGAAAAAACTCAAATTGGTTTGATTGCCGATGGAGTTGATTTTGTTGGTTATAGAACATGGTTTAACAATAGATTGATACGAAAACGATCATTGTATAAAGTTAAACGAGTGCTAAAAAAGAACCCGGATATAAATAGAATTGCTTCTTATTTGGCACATTCGAAACGAACAAACTCATTAAAATATGTAGTAGAGCAAATAACAAAAATTGCAAATCCGTTTATTTGGTTTGTAAAAATATGGTTAATTAAGAATAATAAGAAAGAGGTATATCATGCGATATTTCAAGGCTAAAAAAGTAGTAACAGAACACACAACGCTAAGCTTTAACAGCACAAACCAAGAAGATAAGATAGTCCATTACGATGAGATAGATGGGGTTGAATTTCTTGGTGTAGAAAGTGCAGATGTAGAAGGATTATTAGCAAAACAACCAGCAGAAATAGAAGCGGTTGAAATAACCTTTGCAGAGGCAAAGCCAACACTTGACAACTGCCGGTTAATGAAAGATTATAACGAGATCATAGATAAAAAGGTTGCGGAGAAATATTCCATACCAAAAGAAATTGGATTATTGAAACTAATAAAAACTGATCCGGTACGAGTAGTTTATCAACAATATGTTGATAGCTGCAAAGCAGAAGTTCGCCCGATGAAACTTGAAAAAGGATTAGTTGAATAATGAAAACCCCCAACGAGATATTAAAAGATTTAAGCGGTGATTTTATTACAGAACAAAGTAAGGTAACTTATTTAGGGCAAGAATCCGTTGTGAGAGGAATTTTATCCGCTGTAAAAAATGTTTTGTTTGAGTTATGGAACGATCTGTTGCAGCAGAAGCGAAAAATATTTCTCGATACTTCGAAATCAAGTGATCTCGATACTTTTGGCACAAAAAGAGGATTAACGCGCGGAATTGCAACAAAAAGCAGTAATATCCTACTCTTTAATGGACCAACAGGCACAGTTATAGTTTCTGGCACCGCGGTAAAAAGTGTAGTTAGCGGCGAGCAATGCACAACTCTTTCACAAATTATTTTAGGTGAAAATAACATTTTAGCCGGGGATGTTATTTCAAACAGTATAGGCAATGCTGTCTTAGCCGAAAGCGTAAACACAGGAAAGAAAACCCGCGTTGGTGTTAAAGAATTAATCCAATTTGTAACTCCAATAAGCGGGGTAACGGTAACAAATTTAGTACCTTCAGTTGGTGGAGAAGATGCTGAAAGTGATGAAGTATTTAGAGAAAGAATAAGAAATTATATAAAAACGCTTAATCAAGGGACGAGAGATTTTTATTCGGCTTTGGCAAAAACGGCTGAGAGTAGCATTAACAAAGTGAAGGTAAAATCAGATCCGGCGAATATGGGAGTAAAATTGTATTTACTTAAAAATTCATTTGCACAATATACAAGTACAGAATTACTTGCAATTGCAGCGAGTGTTTATGATAGCCAAAGAGCTTGTAACAATGTAAGATGTTTGAACGTATCTATAAAATCAATTAGCGTTGTATTTGATTATGAAGGCGATGGGACAACAAGCCAAGACACGGTATTTAGTTCAGCCGCAGCCGGAATAGCAAATTACATTGAAACGAAAATAGACTTTGCGGCTACAATTCTTTATAACGATATCCTCAATATAATTTTAGATACAACCGGGATTAAGAAATTGAATTTAAGATCATTGCTTGTAAACAATTACCAGGCGGATATTCTTTGTTCGGAAATCGAAGTGCCGAGATTTACATATTTAAAAATTACCGATACGACCACTACAACGATTGTAATTAAAGACTTAAACCAAAAACTGATATTGCCACAATGACAATAGATCAACTAAAAGACAAAATCTTAAAGTTTACTCCAACGTTTGTGCGGATAAACGAAATATTAACCGGATTGTATATTTCTATTGCAACATCAATTAGTTATGCTTTAACAGAAATTGAAGGTTTACCGAACGCGGATTGGACCGGGAAAGGGTTGATAAAGAATTGTGAAGAGAACGGAATTATTAACACAAAGCGAAGCGAAGCAAGTCTTAGAACTGATTTAGCAAATAGATTTCCGATTAATCTAAAACGAGGAACGGAAGACGGAATTATAGATGATGTGAGTAAACTCTTAAATATTAATAATGCGGTTGATCTTGATATACAGTTTTACAAATTTGATGAAAGCGGGATAATAGTTGGCAGCACTATTGTTTCAGAAGCGAATTCAATTGTAGGAAGTAATAAAGTAATTGTTGCTGAATACATCCCCAAAATATTGGATGAAACCGCAAGCCCTATTTTGGATGAAGACCAAGGAATGATGGGGCAGGATGATAAAGATATATTTAATTTTTACAGAAATGAGATTGAAGAACTAATACCAATCGACACAGAATTAATAATGGTGGACTAATGAAAACAAATATAAAAACCGGTTTAAAATTAAACGATATTGAATATTTACGATTCCAAGAACTGATAAATCGTAACCATTACTATGGATTAGATACTCTTGTAGAAACTTATGGATTGTTAGTTAGCAAAACCGATACGAGCACGTATGGAACGGAATGGTTGGTCACACAACTAAGCACATGGATAATACAAGTTAATGTTGGTAAAGGGATTGCAAAGGGGGTTGACGGGAATCCGCATAAAATAGCATTAACAACTCCATTACAAATAGATTTAACAGCTTATAGTGCTGGAACGTACAAACTTTTAGCAAGCCATACGACTACGAATTACGAAGAAGGGACTGTTTCTTTAACGAATGCGAGTGCAACCGTTTACGGGGTATCGACAAAGTTTACAGAAATTTTTGGAGTGAACAGAAAAATTATTGTTAGCGGAGTAGCTTACAATATTCTATCAGTGCAATCAAACACAGAATTAACATTAGAAACGGCGTACGTAGGGACAGATATTACTACATCTCAATTCAAAGTTGGAGGTTGGATAATCCCCGATCCAGGTGTAGCCGATAGCATTATTTATGAATACGACATTCTTGCTTTTAGATTAACAACCGGCGCAGCAACGGCAACGGAATATCAACTTGCAACCGTTGTAGTAGAAGCGGGCGGAGTAACAAGTATTACCGATGCAAGATCAACAAACATTTTCAAATTATTTTTGAATGCACCAACAATTTTAGGAACACCGGCAAGCACATTCCAGGTGGGGGGGAGATATGTGAAATTGGAGGAAGATATCCCCCAACCGATTAAAAATATAAGGATTGTTGACATTACCGGGATAAAATTAAAATATGTTGAAGATGTTGATAATATTAAAGCAAAAATAAGTGATGAAGCCTATTCTTATTCTACAAATAAACTTAGGGTTTATTTCAAATGGGGATATGATGATGTAGTTGGAACAGGCGCAGTGAACACTTTTACTCTTACCGGAAAAACTTTTACGCTGAATGAATTAGCAAATTATTTCATCTACATTCCTTCTTTATCAAAAAATCTTCTCATCGAATCCAATTTAGCAACGGCTAGCGGAAATACTGTTTTAACTGTTAAGGAAATTGGTGGAGGAGATTGGGACGGAACCGGAGTTGTAGTTACTTCAGAAAATCCGGCAATAATTCATAACGGCGCGGATGAGTATGATTTTATTGCAGTTCCGCAATATGCTAGTGCTTATGATTATAATGGAATGTATGAAAAATTTGTGAAATATGCTTCCAGCCCAACAGCACAAAGTATTGCATTAGACCTTGAACTTGGGTGCAAATATCTTGTTAAGGTTCGAGCCGGAGCAAAAGGGGAATTTAATAGTTTTGTAGAAATGAGTTCGGGAAGTTTTACCAAGTATTCTGCAAGTCAAGCCTATGCGAAACCTTTTTTAGTAAAACATCCGGATATTCCAACTGCAGGAGCTATTGGATCTGTGGCGACAAGGAATGGTTTTCGTGTAGATGTTTCGGGATGGACCGAAGCAGAACAATTTGAAATAGTTTATACAACAAAGAACAGCGGCGCAAGTTTTACAGATGTTGAACAAGAGCATAAAACAATTTATAACAGCAAATATGCCGGGCACATGTATTTAGATATCCCGACCTCTATAAGCGCAAATTATAATATTGCCGTAAGACCTTTAATAGCCGGTCAGCAAGTATCAGCGCCATTAACCACGAGTGTTGTTAGCGGTAGCGCTGGTAATTTGCCGGGTGATCAAGTTATAGCTTCCGTTTATATTAACCACAGAACATTTAGCGGATCATTGAGTTGGAACAATACGCTTGGCATTGGTACTTTATCAACTGTAGTTACACCGGCATCGGGCACACAGTCTGTTACAAGTTTACCGGAATTAGAAGGCTGCATATTATCGGTTGTATGCACAGACGGCGCCGTGCATGATTTTATTATTTCAAGCGTACTTAGTAGTCTATCTATTGAATTAACAAATTTGACCGGAGCGAGTTATATACCGGCGGATGGAGCGTTTACAATTGGAGTAAGTGAAAGGGGAAGATTAGCATTCCAGAGCAATAAGGCTACAGTCGATTATGAAATTGTCCGTGTAGATACTGATTGCGATGTGAAAAGAGGCGAGAACTTAACGCTTAGGGTTTATCAAATTGCAAATAAAGCGAGTTATGATTCGATTATAATTACCACTGGCGATACACCATTTACTATGGATTGCGATGTATTGCTGTTAGGAGTATTTGGGGACCGAAATTGGGCGATAGATTTTTTTGACCCCGCAACAAGCGGAGCGTTAAACAAAGGATGTTTCTCCGGGCAAATTACAGTTTTCGCTCGACCATACAGCCGGGATACGAGAAAGACAGTTGAGGCGGTATAAATGATTACACAATTTAATATAGCGGATACAACGGTTAAGATTTTCGGGACCAAAAGTTACGCAAACGGTTCCCCAAATCTTGCTTGCTTAGTTATTCTAATTTGCGAAATTACCGGGTTAGAAGCGGCAAGAACCACGACAAATAAATATGGCTATTACGAGTTTGTGTTTAATCTTTCCGGTTTTGTTTTTGGTAATTACCAGGTAAAGTTTTATGGCAGCGATACAAGACCGAAATTTGCACCATTAGGTGATTGGGAAGTAATCCCAATTGGCGACCCAAAGGAAGCGACATTACTTTTTAACCAACTCCCAACGGTGGGCATAAGTGAAAGCGCGACCGAGGGGGACAAGACTGTGGATGTAAATCAATACGAGATGACAACTGCAAAAATTGATCTAAGCGGCATTGATATAAAGAGCGGTGAAATAGCAATGTTGGCGGTTTTTTACATGGAACATACTACAGGAATAACCGAAGAGCAGAGAGTTGAAAAACTGAGATTATTTAGAAGTTTCAAGGTCCAGGTGATTGATGGAGTTACCACGTACACTTTTAAAAACGAAATTAAACTTTATGAAAAGCCTTGTTATTATGATTTTAGAATTCAATTTATAGGTAGGAATTTATTGTATAGCCCGGACGCAGAAGGGAATCCGGCGAAGATAGATATTAATAATATTGCCTTTGATGGGTTAGAAGACTTAAAGGAATATTACGGTGTTTATGATGCAGTTATAAAAAACGGAACCGTAGGGGGCGAGGTACAAAGTCTATTTGTTAAACTTGGTTGGACGGAGTTTAGGGATAAACCTAAAACGTATTTCGGTACGGGAATAGAAGTTAGAAGCGGATACGATGATAGCGTAAAAACATTAACATATGGACAGGCAAAGTTAATTACGTCATATGTGGTATATATGTATGTTAGCGATACCGAGACATTACCGGCGAACCTCTATCCCGGGAACGGAAGTTTATGGAATTACTGCGGGGAGTTTCCAATCAATTCGGCAGAGATAAGAAGCCCGGCTTTCAAGTGGTGTGGATATTGGATTGGTTTTAGAATGAGAGAACTTAAAGAACAAAGCGTAATACAAAAAATTGTTTTAGCTAATTAGGAATAAAAAATGTCAGCTTTTGTTGGAATGGTTAAGATAATTGATTTTGCTTGGGCAGATGCTGCCGTTGCTCTCTCTAAACTTGCCGATATTGCTTCAGACGCCAAGATAACGCCGGTAGAAAAATTAATTGTTAAACCTATGTGGGATGTTATTGTAGTAGAAGGCATCCCCGTAACCGGAACACTTATAGTGCTTGCAGATTCTTTCTCTATCCCCCATGTTGATTATTCAGCCGCTTATGCTGCTCTTGATACTTACCTTAATACAACGTTAACCGTATTTGCCGATATGACGGCAACCACAGACATAACAAGAGCCGATTGGAATACGGCTTGGAAAAATTATTATGATGAAAGGACTAAACTTCTAAATCTTATTGCCACTACAACTAAAGGTTTAGCCGATACCGCACAATCAACGGCAAATGGAAAAAATAAAATAACATACTCTCTAACAGTACCGGGGACAACCGCCAATGCTGCGGGGGATATATGGTTTCAAAAAAATGCCTCTGAAATAATTATCGGACAGTGGGAGGGTTTAGGCGGAACAGCGTGGGCTGCAAAGACGTTGGATAACGCTGTAATAGCTAACCTTGATGTAGGAAAACTAACAGCCGGAATTATATCCGTTGCAATTAGATTGCTTTCGGCGATTGTTACAAGCGGGAGACTTGAGACTTCTCCATCTTCAGAAGTAACAACTGCGGTTACTATCCCAACTTCGGGGACAGTTGATATAACAATAAATGATACGTATGGTTTTGCAGCAAGCGGAACAGCTTATGCAGAAATTGAAACCGGGTTACAAGCCTTCTCATATACAAGCAAAAGTACTACTCAATTAATTGGATGTTCTACTACTGTAACGGCTATACCGTTAGCGATAGGTGATACCGTAACCAATGCTGATTCTCTTGGATTGTTGTCTCCATCGGGGTTGAAAGTTCTGAACGGGATAATAAAGGGAACAGTAATATTTGGCTCAACAATAGACGGAGGAGTGATAACTGGCAGTAAATTTCAAACTGCCCCGACTGGGAAAAGAATTATAATAAACGGAGATGATAGATTAAATGAAATAGAAATTTATGGCGCAGGTGGCATTGGGGGAATTGGTGTTCCTGCTGGTTATATCTATGCAAGTGGCGGAGATCTATATGTTATTGGTGTTGATAATTTGTTTTTTAGTACAGGAGGAGATGTTGACATTACGGCTGGAAGTGGGAAAGTGATTCGTACTCAAAATATAATTAGTGCAATATATGGATTAGAAATAGACACATGCTTTGCTTTAAATTCTTCTGGACAAATTACAAAAGTAAACAATGTTGTCCCAACAGCTAAATATGTTTTGATAGGAGACGGAACAAGTTTTACGCCAAGATTATTAGCTCTTGCAGATTTACCGGCAGTAACGGCTAATAAAGTTTTAATTTCCGATGCAAGCGGGTATGTTACTACTTCAACCATTAGTAATGTTGCTCTTAGTTATTTAGATGCAACGAGCAGCATACAGACACAGTTGGACGGGAAGGCTCCGGTTGGGACGGCAAGTGCATCGTATAATATAGTTGTGGGTCTAAGATGGAACGGGGCAACCCTTGAACAAAAAACAAGAGCAATTACTATTACAAACGGTTCGGTAACAGTAGGAGCTGAAAGCGGATGGACGGCTGTAGGTGTAGTTTAATAGAAAAATTTCACAAGGAGTTTTATGAAAAATGCAATATGGATAGGTTTTGTTTTAGTAGTGATAGGACTTGGAATTCTCGGATATTTGAATTTCAAGAAAAATTTTCTGATCGATCAAAAAAACGCAAAAATTGAAACTCAGTTGGAAGAAAATAAAAAGTTAGTTGCAAAAGTTGATTCTTTGACAAAAGCAAGAAAAGATAGCATTGTTACAATAGATAACTATATTTACGTTGAAGAAAAAAAGAAGGAAGATGCAAAGGTTGAGGTTGAGAACACTACGAACGTTGATAGTGTGATTGCCAATTATGAGGCGTACCGACCCGGCAAAAGCGGGATGATAGCAATTGACAGCAACAATATAAACGTAGGAAAAGATGAAGTAAAGTTTATAACCGGCAAGTTTATTGATCTGAATTTTCTTAACAATATAAAAGTACCGGGCTTAGAAGAACAGATAGGGATATTAAAAAGGATTTGCACGGATAGAGACGCGGTAATATCCTTAAAGGAGAATTCGATTAACTTGTTAATGGATGAGGTTGAAAATTTAACTCCAACGTTTTGGGATAAGGTCCTTAAGTGGTTAATCATAATAGGTTCTTTTGGTGTAGGATATTTACTTGGTGCATAATTGCCCCATTTTGCCACAGAATAGATAAATTTAAGAGTGATTGAGCGTTAACATATTTTATAAGCTATATATTAACGTTAAGAAATTTGGAATAAAACGCAATTTATGATATTTTTACAGACTAAAAAATAATAAGATTTTCTTGACGTGCAGAAGGTCATAGGTTCGAATCCTATAGAGCCCACATTTACCGGAGAGGTCTCCGTTTTTTTTACTAAAAAGAATACTATGGAAAACATTACACTTACTTTCCTAGACGGCAATTCGAAAGAATTTGCAAAAGGGATTACCGCTTTTGAAGTTGCAAAATCTATTTCAAACAGATTGGCAGACGAAACTTTGGCTGTTGAAATAAACGGTAAAGTAAAAGAACTTTATACCAAACTTGAATCGGATGCATCAGTAAAATTTTTAACTTTTGAAGAAAGCAAAGGGAAAGAAATTTATTGGCATTCAACTTCTCATTTAATGGCGCATGCGGTGCAGACCATTTATCCCGAAGCTAAATTTGGCGTTGGACCCGCAATCGAGAATGGTTTTTATTACGATATTGATATCAACTCAAAATTGACCGAAGACGATCTTAAAAAAATTGAAGACAAAATGCTCGAACTTTCAAAACAACAAAATATTTTTGAAAGAAAAGAAGTATCAAAAGCGGAAGCGCTGAATTTCTTCACCGAAAAGGGAGATCAATATAAACTTGAAATTATCAGCGAGATTGATGGCGAAGCAGAAGCCATAAGTTTATACAACGAAGGAAACTTTACCGATCTTTGCACGGGACCGCATTTGCCAAATGCCGGAAAAATAAAAAATGTAAAACTGCTTAATATTTCCGGTTCATACTGGCGCGGAAATGAAAAGAATAAACAACTGCAAAGAATTTATGGAATTTCTTTTCCGAAGAAAAAAATGCTCGAAGATCATCTCATTCTTTTAGAAGAAGCAAAAAAACGTGACCACAGAAAATTAGGAAGAGAGTTAGAACTCTTTTTTATAAGTCCTAAAATAGGAAGCGGATTACCGGTTTGGCTCCCGAAAGGTGCAGTACTTCGCGAAACTTTGGAAAAATATTTACGCGAAGAACAAACAAAGCGCGGTTATCTGCCGGTTGTTACTCCGCATATCGGAAACATCAATCTTTATAAAACTAGCGGGCATTATCCTTATTATAAGGAAAGCCAGTTCCCCACAATCAAATTTGAAGACAGTGAGGAAGAGTATTTATTAAAGCCGATGAACTGCCCTCATCATTTTCAAATTTATGCGGTAAAGCCGAGAAGCTACCGCGATCTGCCAATCCGTCTTGCAGAATTTGGAACAGTTTACCGTTACGAACAATCTGGGGAATTAAACGGTTTAACGCGTGTGCGCTGTTTTGCTGTTGATGATTCTCATATGTTTGTTCGCCCCGACCAGTTGAAAGAAGAAGTTTGTAATGTTATTGAATTGATCCAGGCAGTTTTTACAACGATGGGATTTAAGGATTTTACAACTCAGTTGTCGTTCAGAGATTCTAATGTCGAAAAATACGGCGGCGATATCGCGCTCTGGGAAAAAGCTCAGCAGGAAATTAAAGAAGCCGCAGACATCATGAAACTTGATTATTTTGTTGCCGAAGGTGAAGCCGCTTTCTACGGACCTAAAATTGATTTTATGGTGAAAGACGCACTTGGTAGAAAATGGCAATTGGGAACGGTTCAAATTGATTATGTTATGCCTGAAAGATTTCAATTGGAATATATAGGAAGTGATGGACAGAAACACAGACCTGTGGTTATTCACCGCGCTCCATTCGGTTCTTTGGAAAGATTTATCGGAGTTCTGATCGAACATTTTGCCGGAGATTTTCCACTTTGGTTGGCGCCATATCAAACAGTAGTTGTTCCGATATCCCAAAATTACGTACATTACGCTAGTGAAATTACAAAAGTTCTCAAAGAACGGGGAATTAGAGCCGAACTTGACGAACGAAGCGAAAAAATCGGTTATAAAATTCGTGATTGGGAAACTCAGAAAGTCCCATACATGATCATTGTTGGCGAAAAAGAGGAACAGCAAAAAGTAATTTCTGTTAGAAAACATAAACAAGGAGACTTAGGAACTTTTCAATTAGAAAATTTTCTTGCTCAACTTGAAGAAGAAATAAAAAATAAAATATTTAATAACAAATAAGGAGGTTCTTTATCGCTCAAGCAGAAGAAATTCGTATTAATGAAGAGATCAAGACCCAAAAAGTTAGAGTAATCGATCAAGACGGCGCGCAACTCGGCGTTTTTTTAATTAAAGATGCAATCCGTTTAGCAACGGAACGGGAGTTGGATTTAGTAGAAATAGCTCCTAAAGCAGATCCGCCGGTTTGTAAAATTATTGATTTCGGAAAATTTAAATACGAGCAGCAGAAACGGGAAAAAACGCAAAAGAAAAATCAAGTCGTTTCCGTTTTAAAAGAAATTCGTTTTCATCCGAACACAGATGTTCATGATTTTGAATTCAAGACAAAGCATGCAATTAATTTTTTGCAGGACGGCGATAAAGTAAAAGCGGTAGTAATGTTTAAAGGAAGAGAAATGGCTTATACCAAACTCGGTGAAGACCTTCTCAACCGCTTTGTTGAAAGAATAACGGATATAGCAAAAGTTGAAAGCCCTATCAAGATGG
This sequence comes from Ignavibacteriaceae bacterium, assembly GCA_023231105.1. Classification (GTDB taxonomy): domain Bacteria; phylum Bacteroidota; class Ignavibacteria; order Ignavibacteriales; family Ignavibacteriaceae; genus UBA1563. The sequence continues at coordinate 95,799 of JALNWB010000001.1, forward strand.
AAGGGCGATACATGAACTTAATTGTCGTTCCCTTTAAGGGAAAAACCAAAAAAACAAAATAAGGAAACCAAATGCCAAAAATGAAAAGTAACCGCGGCGCTCGTAAAAGTTTCAGAGAAACTGCGTCCGGTCATTATAAGAGAAAAAAAGCTTTCCGAAGCCATATTCTCTCTTCAAAAAGCACGAAACGAAAAAGAGGTTTGCGTAAAGCCACTCTTGTCTCAGGCTCTGAAGAAAAACGTGTAACCGCGATGATGCAGTAGAAAGGAAAAACAATGCCAAGATCAAAAAACAAAGTTGCTTCTAAAGCACGTCGTAAAAAAATTCTCTCAATGGCTAAAGGCTATTGGGGCACAAGAAAAAACGTCTTCACGGTCGCCAAGAATCATGTTGAAAAAGGAATGCTTCACGCTTACCGCGATAGAAAACTAAAGAAAAGAAATTATCGGAATCTTTGGATTATCAGAATCAATGCAGCCGCAAGAGTAAACGGCACAACGTACTCTCAATTGATGCATGCCTTAGATACAAAAGGTGTGGTTATCAATAGAAAAGTGCTTGCAAGCCTGGCGGTAGAAAATCCTAAAGCATTTACTGATTTAGTTTCTTTTGCCACGAACTAAATTTAAATTCACAAAAAACAAATGCCAAAAACCAATTTAAATTTGGTTTTTGGTTTTTTGTTTTTACAATTTGGAATTTGATAAAATGTTGACGAAAATTCAAACGCTTAATACGGAATTCCTTCAAGCAATTGAAAATATTAAAGATCAAAAGCAGCTTGAGGATTTGCGGATTGTCTATCTTAGCCGGAATGGTTCCATCGCATCGCTTTTTGAAGAACTGAAAAATGTTCCGAAAGAAGAAAAACCGCTGCTCGGAAAAGAATTGAACCGGCTGCGTAATCTTGCCGAAGAAAAATTCGCCGAAAAAAAATCGGAATTCGAAAAACTTCTTACAAAAAAATCACAACAAATTGATTTAACCTTACCCGGAAGAAAAGTTGAACTTGGACACAAACATCTTCTTACCCAAACGCTGGATGAGATTAAATCCATTTTTAAAGGATTAGGTTTTTCGATCTTTGAAGGACCGGAATTAGAATCCGATTATTACAATTTTGAAGCTTTGAACTTTCCCGCCGATCATCCGGCTCGCGATATGCAGGATACTTTTTTCGTGAACAAAAATTTTCTTCTCCGGACGCATACTTCCCCCGTGCAAGTTAGATTAATGGAAAAACTTCAGCCGCCGCTTAGAGCAATTATGCCGGGAAAAGTTTACCGCAACGAAGCAATAAGTTCGCGCAGCCATTGTATGTTCCATCAAGTTGAAGGATTGTGTGTTGATACCGATATTACTTTTGCAGAGTTAAAAGGAACGCTTGTTGCCTTCACAAAACAATTTTATGGCAAAGATTTGAACTATCGTTTTCGTCCCAGCTTTTTCCCGTTTACGGAACCAAGCGCGGAGATGGACATCACTTGCTTTTTGTGTAAAGGAAAGGGATGCAGAGTCTGCAAACATTCCGGCTGGCTTGAAATTCTCGGCTGCGGAATGGTTGATCCGAATGTTTTTGATTATGCAAAATATGATAATGAAAAATACACCGGTTACGCTTTCGGAATGGGAATAGAAAGAACAGCAATGTTGAAGTACGGCATAACGGACATTCGTACTTTTTTTGAAAATGACGTAAGATTTCTCAAACAGTTTTGACGCGGAGAAAGTAAATTGAAAATTTCACTTAATTGGTTAAAAGAATATATTGATCTGACAGACATTGATGTTGAAGAAATTGTCTCCAAGCTTACTATGTCCGGTTTGGAGGTTGAAAGCGTTGAAAATCAAATTGAAATGTTTAAGAATTTTATTGTTGGTTTTGTAGAAGAAAAAGAAAAACATCCGAACGCGGATAAACTTTCTCTCTGTGTGGTGAACAACGGAACGGAAAAATTAAAAGTTGTTTGCGGCGCGCCAAATGTGGCTGCGGGGCAGAAAGTAGTTTTTGCGCAAATCGGCGCTGTCGTTCCAAACAGCGGAATGAAAATCAGCAAAGCTAAAATTCGCGGTGCAGAATCAAATGGAATGCTTTGCTCGGAATCCGAACTTGGTTTAAGCGAAGATCATTCGGGAATTATTGTACTTGACCAATCAATTAAAGAAGGAACTTCCGTTTCGGAAGCGCTTCATTTGAATGATGTTCTTTTTGAAATCGGAGTAACACCAAACCGCGCTGACGCGCTTTCACACATTGGAGTTGCAAGAGATTTAGCCGCTATTTTTCAGCGTGAATTAAAATTACCGAAAGTTTCAATTCCGAAATCAGAAAAAAATATTAATGATTTCGCTTCGATTGAAATTATTGATACGGAAAATTGTCCGCGATATTCTGCCAAAGTTCTTTTAAATGTTGAAATAAAAGAATCACCGGATTGGCTTAAGCGAAGATTAAAAGCTATCGGGCTGCGTCCGATCAATAATATTGTTGACATAACCAATTTTGTTTTACACGAAGTTGGTCAACCGCTGCATGCATTTGATCTCGACAAACTTGCAAAACAAAAAATCGTTGTAAAAAAAGCAGCCGCAGATTCTCTCTTTACCACACTTGATGCCAAAGAAAGAAAATTGAACGAAAATGTTTTAATGATTTGCGACGGCGAAAAACCGGTTGCAGTTGCGGGAGTAATGGGAGGAGAAAATTCCGAGGTTACTTCATCAACAAAAAATATTTTAATTGAAAGCGCCTACTTTAATCCTACAAGCGTTCGCAAAACTTCAAAATATTTGGGATTAAGCACCGATGCTGCTTACCGTTTTGAGCGCGGAACCGATCCTTCAAGTACAGTTTATGCGGCTGAACGCGCTGCCCAGCTAATGGCTGAATTAAGCGGCGGGGAAGTGGTAAACGGATTTATCGATGTTTATCCGAATCGTATTTCTGAAAAAGAAATTACTCTTCGTTTCCATCAAGTTGAAAGAGTTTTGGGTTATACCGTTCCAAATGAAAATATAAAAAATATTTTGGCTTCGCTTGGCTTTGAGATAAAAAACGTAAGCGGAGATTCGATTACGGTGTCGACTCCAACGTTCCGTCCCGACGTTGAACGTGAAATTGATTTGATCGAAGAAATCGCCAGAATAAATAATTACGATACTATCCCGACAATTTCAAAAATTGCCATTCCGATCAGCGAGAAGATTGACGAATCGGCTTTTGTTGATGATCTGCGTACAATTGCAACGGGTTTGGGATTCAACGAAATTCTTTCCATCCCGATGATCACGGAAAAAGCGGCGGATATTTTCGGTAAGCCGGTTGGATTACTAAATCCGCAAGGCTCTGAAATGGGTTATCTGCGGACTTCACTTCTCGCAAGCGCGCTTCCTGTGGTTGAAAAAAATATCAACGTCGGTGAGAAGAACATAAAACTTTTTGAGATCGGAAAAGTTTTTTTAAAAGTAAATGATGACTTGTTTACATTTTCAGACTTTGTTGAAGAAGAAAGATTCCTTTTCCTATTAACCGGGAAAATTTCTGAAAAAGAATGGTACACCGGCGAAAGAGATTTCGATTTTTATGATTTGAAATCTTTCGTAAATGAATGTTTTCAGAAAAAAACACTTGACAATCTTTTAAATGATTCCTATTATCACAATGGAAATAAAATTTTTGATTACTTTTTCACTAAAAGTTTTGGAACAACCGTTCTTGGCAGCGGCGGAAAAGTAAAAAAAGAAGTTCTTAAACAGTTTGGTATTCAACAGGATGTTTTTTGTTTTGAAGGTTCCGTAGAAGTTTTGAAATCAATTACTCCAAAGGGAAGAGCATTTACCGGGCTTCTTCGTTTTCCGAAAGTGATGAAGGATTTTGCTTTTATTTTTGAAAAAGATATTCCTGTTGAAAATGTTGCTTCATTTATTAAGAAAAAGGGAAGCGGTATATTAAAGGCAGTCCATCCTTTTGATGTATTTGAACATGCATCGATTGGCGAGACGAAAAAGTCGGTAGCGTTCAATTTATCTTATTTTGATGCCGAACGGACATTAACTGATGAAGAAGTTGACAAAGATTTTCAATCATTGATTGAAATTGTTAAAAAAGAATTTAAAGCAGTTTTGCGAGGAAAATAATTGGCCGATTTATCCAAGTTTGAAATTTTCTTACAAGAACTTAGCTCTATAGAAGTTCAAGTTTCTGCACACATTGAATTATGTGAAGAATTGACGAACAGAAATAAAGAACTTGAAAAAAAGATTTCAAGTCTGCAAAAAGAAAATGAATATTTAAAAATGCAGTCCGCCGAAGGCGGAGAAAACGGGGAAAGTTTAACCGAACAGAAGGGTGAAAACGGCAGGGAAAATGTCTTCAGTTCATTAAGCGTTAAAGAGCGAGAAAATCTTAAATTAAAAATTACTGATGTAATTACGAAAATAAATAATCATTTAACCAGTTCTTAATTAATTTTATTGTTTGATGGTATCGGCTCATTATGATTGACAAAAAGAAGCTCAAAGTAAAAATATTTGATAAAGAATATTCTTTATTGGTAGATAACGAAGAAATCGCAAAGGAACTTGCTGTTTATGTAAACAAAGTGATGGAAGAAACAAAACAAGAGCTGCCCGATCAACCGCCGCAGACTATTGCTATTATTGCATCCTTAAACATTGCTTACGATTATTTTATGGAAAAAAATAAGAACAAAGAATTCCTTATTCAAGCGACTGATAAAGTAAAAAAGATCAAGCTTCTTATAAACCAATCATCTGATCCCATCCCATCTTAAAATCCATTTCCGCTGCCGGTTAATGGTAACAAAAAAGAACTAACTTTGCCAAAGGGTAACCGACTTACGATGCGTAAGGCAGGCCTCATCCTGATTTATCAGGAATCTGATTTCGATCGGAACGGAGGAAGCAAGAAACATTCGGGCTGTTTCCCGCACTGTTTGGATTAGGGTTCTTTCCCTGTTCAACAGTAGCCGGCGGCGTTTTTATTCATCAATTTCTTGAGGTGTAATGTGAATTTTAATGATATAGACCTTTTAATTCTTATTCCGATGGTGGTGCTTTTAGTTGCATTATTCTTCTATTTGGGTTATAAAGTAAATTCAAAATTAGGTAAGCGAAGTATTGTTGCCGGAGAAGAACGGGCGAAAGTGCTTATTGCTGACGCTGAAAAAGAAGCAAACAATATTAAAAGAGAAAAACTGCTTGAAGTAAAAGATGAGTGGTATAAGAAAAAAATAGATTTTGATACCGACGTAAATCAAAAAAGACAAAAACTGCAAAACCTTGAAAAGCAGTTAACCGGGCGAGAAGACAATATTGATAAAAAGTTAGATTTATCTATTAAAAAAGAAAAAGAAATCAGAAATCTTGAACGCGAACTTACCCAACTTAGAAAAAATATTGATCTCCGGTTTACCGAATTAGATAGATTAGAAAAAGAACAAAACACTAAGCTTGAAAAAATATCCGGCTTAACCTCCGAAGAAGCAAAAAAATTACTTCTTGAAAGTATGGAACAACAGGCTGAACACGAAGCTAATAAAATCTTTAAAGAGAAGTTTGAAAAAGCTAAATTGAATGCAAAATCAGAAGCACAGAAAATTGTTGTTCTTGCTATTCAAAGAACTGCCGCCGACCATTCGGTTGAAACCACCGTCTCGGTTGTACAAATCCAAAACGATGAATTAAAAGGAAGAATCATTGGAAAAGAAGGGCGCAATATCCGTTCATTTGAAGCTGCGACCGGTGTTGATGTTATTGTTGATGATACGCCTGAAGCAGTAATTCTTTCTTCATTTGATCAATTCCGCCGGGAAGTTGCACGCGTTTCGTTGGAACGGTTAATTGCCGACGGCAGAATTCATCCTGCAAGAATTGAAGAAATAGTTGAAAAAGTCCGCCTTGAATTAATTGAAGAAATGTACAAAGAAGGGGAGAATACGCTTCTGCAATTAGGCATTCACGGTGTGCATCCCGAAATTATTAAACTTATCGGTAAAATGAGATACCGTTCAAGTTACGGACAAAATTTGTTGCAGCACAGCGTTGAAGTCGCTTACCTCTGCGGTATTATGGCTGCTGAGTTAGGTATTGATCCGGTTATGGCAAAACGTGCGGCATTGCTTCACGATATAGGAAAAGTTGTTGATAAAGATATTGAAGGACCACACGCTTTATTAGGTTACGATATTGCTAAACGGTACAAAGAAAATCCGATAGTTTCAAATGCAATCGGCTCTCATCACGAAGATATTGAAATGGAACATCCGATCGCAGTGTTGGTACAAGCTGCGGATTCAATCAGCGGCGCCCGTCCCGGCGCAAGACGCGAACCTATCGAAGGTTATGTAAAGAGACTTGAAACGTTAGAAGCCCTTGCACAATCATTTGAAGGTGTCGCGAAAACATACGCAATTCAAGCCGGTCGCGAAATTAGAGTTGTTGTTGAACATGAAAAAATTGATGATATTTTCGCAGATAAGTTAGCGCAAGACATCGCTGCAAAAATTGAAAATGAAATGGAGTATCCCGGACAAATAAAAGTTACTGTTATTCGTGAAGTGAGAAAGATCGCATACGCGAAGTAGAGAGAGTTTTAGAATCGGGGGAAGGTAGAGTGCTGGAGGTGTTGGGAGTTGGAGAAGATGAATGCAGCGAAACAATCGAATGGTAATTATTGAAACCAAGAAAAGCTCACTGATAAATAAATTGTTGATTTTTCTTATCGAATAATGACACACAAATATTTAGATACTACAGGAATTATCCTTGCCGGCGGCGAGAGTTCACGCATGGGAATGAATAAAGCTCTTCTCCGGATTGATGACAAAACTTCCATCCAAATTATCCTCGAAAAAATGAAGAAAATATTTGAGAACGTTTTGATCAGTGCGAATGAACCGGCTCTCTATGGCACTCTTCAAACTCAAATAATTCCTGATATAATTACTAATCATGGTCCGCTTTCCGGTGTACATGCAGGCTTATCCGTTTCACTCACCGAAAAAGTCTTTTTTGTTCCATGTGATTTGCCACTTATGTCTGCAAGAATGATTCGTTACTTTCTTGAACATAACACAAACGCCGAAATTATTTTACCAAAAATTCAGAATATTCCAAGGTATGATTTTGGAATTTTTAATCGGTCGGTTATAACCAAGATCGAAAGAGAAATAAACGGAGATGATCCTAATCCCAGTTTAAGAAAACTCGTTAAGACCGGAAACACGGAGTATATCGAAGTAGAAAAATTGCCATTCTTTGATAAGAACTTCTTTTTGAATATGAATAACCCGGCTGAGTATGAACAAGTGAAATTGTTATTTCAAATCCAATCAAACGATGATGAAGAAAAAACTTAATCTTAAATTATTTTTCATCTATGTAATTCCTATAACTGCTGCCATCGGGTTTAATTTAGGCCTCATTCACATCCTACAAACTTCAATTAAGAGCGATGTAAAGAATACTCCGTTAAGAACGGAAGAAAGTTGTCTCTCCTGTCATAAAAATATTTCCGGATTTGAAGATTCTCATAATCCCCAAAAGATTGGTTGTACATCTTGCCATTTAGGAATCGGAACTTCGTTTGAGAAAAAACTCGCGCATACAGGAATGGTTTTAATCCCGGGAAATTTCTCCAATGCAGAGCAAACCTGTGGTCAACCAAATTGTCATCCGCAGATGATGCCGCGAATGCAGAATAATATTATGAATTCCATGAACGGAGTTGTTGCAGTAGATAAATGGGTTTTTGATGAATCCGAAACTCCAACTTTCAGACAGCCAATACAAAAGATAGGTTTTTCTAAAGGTGACAAACATTTAAGAAATCTTTGCGCTTCTTGCCATCTCTCAAATGAAAAAACCGAACTTGGACCAATAACAGAATTATCACGCGGTGGCGGGTGCCTTGCATGTCATCTCTCTTATTCAAAAGAAATCTACAATAAATTTCCAAAAAGTTTTTCTTTCCAGGAAGGGCAAAGTAATTCATCAAAAATTCAAAATAAAGAAATGGAAAATTTTAAGTTGAAGTACACTCCAACTATTCATCCACAGATCAATTTGAATATCTCGAATATGCATTGTTTTGGTTGTCACTCACGTTCGGGTAGAATTTCTTTGAACTACGATGGCTGGCATGAGACTTTACTAACGCCGGAAGAGGTGAAAGCGAGTGGAGGTTTTCGTTTACTTGATGATGGAAGAGTGGTGATGAAAGTAAAACCTGATGTTCACTCGGAGCTTGGAATGTTATGCGTTGATTGCCATACATCGTATGAACTTATGGGAGACGGGAGTTATTCTTTACATAAAGAAGATCAAATGAAAATCCAATGTATTGATTGTCATCTAACTTCAATTCCTAAAACGCAAAAATTAAATGAGTTCGATTTTGAATCGAAAAAAATCTCAAAGTTGTTAGGTTTTGCAAACGAAAAACGAAATTACCTGACAACAGAAAAAAATAATCTCCCCATCGTTAATACTTACTTTGAAAATGGACAGGCAAAATTAATAATGAAAAAAAGCAAAAAGGTAAGTGAAATTAAAAAGCCGGCAAATGTTTGTATCGCAGGAGATGCGCACAAAAACTTATCATGCACGTCTTGCCATAGCTCATGGACTCCACAATGTATAGGCTGCCACACAGAGTATAACGAAAAAGGAACAATGTACGATCTTCTCGCAAATAAAGAAGCAACAGGTGAATGGTTGGAATATCCAAAGGATTTACTTGCTGAACGCGCCACTCTTGGTATAAAGGAAATAAAACAGAATGATGGTTCTATAAAAAAAGTTGTTACGGAATTTTCTCCGGGAATGATTTTAACAATCGATAAAAAAGATGGAACAAAAAAAATATTCAAACGATTATTCGCTCCCGGCTTTTCCCATACCGTAAGAAAGGAGTCGCGCTCCTGCGAATCATGTCATTACGATCCGCTTGCTTTGGGTTACGGCAGGGGGATACTTGAGTATAAAATTTCCGGGAAAACCGGGAAGTGGAACTTTACACCAAAATATAAAATCATTATGTTTGATGGACTGCCGGAAGACGCGTGGATTGGTTTTCTTAAACAAAGAAGTTTCAACTCAACTACGCGCGATAACACCCGCTCATTTACAATAACTGAACAGAAAAAGATTTTAACGGTTGGAGCGTGCTTTTTCTGTCATAAATCTAATTCAGATATTATGAATGCTGCTCTTCAAAATTTTGAAGAAACCAAATCGCATCTTAGTAAGAAATGTATCCTACCGTTTCACTAAATGATTGATCCAAATGCTATAAAACTTTAGAGATAAAGCAAAATTCAATCGAAAAACTACTCATTGAATAAAATTTAAAGTATCCGTTTCCAAATTTTCTAAAGTCAATTCTTGTTTTAGCTCTCAAAAATGAAATTAAATTTTAAAATATTTTCTCCAATTCGAGAATTGTTTAACTGGTTTTCAAGTTAAAATCTTAAAAATAGTTGACAACCACGTATGGCAAGAAAGTTGATACTTATAGTTGTAAATAATTATGAGTAAACGTGTTTCAAAAATTAGATCAAGACGAACCTATATTTCCGATCAGAGTGGCAGCTCAATTGTTAAAGATTTCTGTTCAATCGCTGCGCCTGTATGAACGTGAAGGTTTAATCATTCCTTTTAGAAGAATATCCAACCAAAGGCTTTATTCCAAAGCCGATATCGAACGACTTTCGTGTATTCGTACTGCAATAAACGAAATGAAGATCAGCATCAATGGAATTAAAACGATGTACTCGTTAATTCCTTGCTGGAATATTATGAAGTGCTCGGAAGAAGAAAGAGCAAATTGCAAAGCTTACAATGAACATGGCAAACCTTGTTGGAGTTATGCACACGAAAATAATTTATGTGAAGAAAAAAACTGCCGCGATTGTGAGATTTATCGAAAACATTCTCAATGCGGCGAGATAAAAGAATTAATAAAATCGATTTCGAGGTAAATGATGAATAGTGTTTCTCGAAGAAAATTCTTAAAAATTAGCGGATTTTCTGTCGGAGCGTTGGCAGCTACATCAGCTTTTAGTCCGATGCTCAAAGGCGTTGATAAGTTAAACAAGGAAAAATTAAAAGGGATTAAAATTATCCCCACTTACTGTGATATATGTTTTTGGAAGTGCGGAACATTAGCTTATTTAAAGGATGGAGAACTGTGGAAAGTAGAAGGAAATCCAAAAGATCCGTTAAGTAAAGGAAGATTATGCCCACGGGGAACGGGCGGAATTGGAGCGGTTACCGATCCGGACAGATTAAGATCACCTTTGATCAGAACGCGACAACGCGGAGAGGAAGTTTGGAAAGAAGTAACCTGGAATGAAGCTCTAAACTACATTGCAGAAAAGATGAATAAGATCAAAGCTCAGTATGGACCGGAATCCGTTGCCTCTTTCTCACATGGTATCGGCGGAAATTTTTTGAAACATACCTTAAAAGCCTACGGTGCAATTAATTTTGCAGCTCCATCATTTGCACAGTGCCGTGGTCCACGGGATGTTGGCTTTGAACTAACATTTGGCGAGGCAATCGGCTCACCTGAAAGAACAGATATTGAAAACGCCAAATGTCTTGTGTTGATTGGTTCACATTTGGGTGAAAATATGCACAATACGCAAGTTCAAGAATTTGCAAACGCCGTTGCAAATGATGCATCTATAATTGTAGTGGACCCAAGATTTTCTGTTGCAGCTTCAAAAGCAAAATACTATTTACCAATAAAACCCGGAACCGACATTGCGCTTCTTCTTGCGTGGATGAATGTAATTGTTTCAGAAAAACTTTATGATGTAGAATATGTTACAAAGTACGGTTTTGGTTTTGAACAATTCGCAGCGGAAATATCGCAATATACACCGGAGTGGGCTTATCCTGAAACCGGAATTGATCCGGAATTGATTAGAAAAAGTGCAAAAGAGATGGCTATGCACAAACCGTCAACTTTAGTTCATCCCGGAAGACATACAACATGGTACGGTGATGATGCCCAGCGAAGCCGAGCGATCGCTCTATTAAATGCTCTGTTAGGAAGCTGGGGACGAAAAGGCGGTTTTTACTTCCCTGTAAGTTATTCTTTGCCCGGATATCCTTATCCGGCTTATCCGGCTCCATCCAAAGAAAAATTAGATAATCCGGGTAGAAAATATCCTTTTGCATCAGAAGAAATAACAACAGGGATACGCGAAGCTACAATTAGCGGCAATCCTTATCCAATAAAAGGATGGTTTATTTACGCGACAAATTTAATTCAGGCTTTACCAAATCAGGATGAAACAATCAAAGCTATACAGAATTTGGATTTGATGGTTGTAGTTGATGTTATTCCAAGTGAAATTGCAGGATGGGCAGATGTTGTTCTTCCTGAATCTGTTTATTTGGAACGATATGATGACTTGCACATGTCTGCTAACAAAACTCCTTTTGTCGGAATCCGCCAGCCCGTCGTTGATTCTCCTTCAGATCAAAAACCAAATTGGTGGATCGCTAAAAAACTTGCGGAAAAATTAGGACTGGCAAATTACTATCCGTGGAGTCATATCGAAGAATATCTTGATTATAGATTAAAAGCCGGTGGTCTAAGTTTGGCAAGATTGAAGCAGGAAGGAATTATTCTTGGGAAAGATAAACCTATTTATGCCGAAGATGGCGTTCCCTTAGAATTCAATACACCTTCCGGTAAGATTGAATTTTATTCTTCACAACTGCAAGAAGCCGGATTCGATCCTGTTCCAAAATTTAAAAGACAAGAACAAGCCCCCAGTGGTTATTATAGATTATTATTCGGGCGCGCGCCGGTTCATTCTTTCAGCCGAACACAATCCAACAGAATTCTAATGGATACGATGGGAGAAAATGAGGTTTGGGTTAATCATGATGTGGCAGAAAAGTGGGGATTGAAAAACGCTCAATCAGTTCGTTTAAAAAACCAGGATGGCGTTATCAGCAATAAAATAAAAGTTAAAGTGACTGAAAGAATTAGAACTGACTGCGTTTATATGGTTCATGGATTTGGGCATAACAGTAAAATGTTAAAAGGCGCTTTCGGCAAGGGTGCAAGTGATTCAGGATTAGTTACAAAATATGTTATCGATCCGCTAATGGGAGGAACCGGCATGAATGTGAACTTTGTAACTTTTGAGATGGAGGCATAACATGGCAAGATTTGGAATGGCGATAGATACTAAAAAATGTGTCGGTTGTATGGATTGCGTTGTTGCCTGCAAAACTGAAAACAATGTTCCCGAAGGTCATAACAGAGATTGGATTGTAACGGTCGCAAATGGAAAATTCCCGAATGTGAATTTGGAGATACAAAGCCAACGTTGCAACCATTGCGATAATACTCCATGTGTCGCTTGCTGTCCGACGGGTGCCAGTCATGTACATGAAGTTGGTGCCGTTGTTTTAGTCGATCACAATATGTGTATCGGCTGCAAAGCATGTTTGGCATCATGCCCGTATGATGCGCGATTTGTTCATCCGGACGGCTATGCGGATAAATGCACATTCTGCATTCACAGAGTTGAAGAAGGAAAACTTCCTGCTTGTGTGAGTGTCTGTCCAACACATTGCATGTACTTTGGCGATCTCGATGATGCGAATAGTGAAGTCAGCAGGTTAATTGCATCAAGAAAAAATCATCCGCTGTTGCCGGAAGCGGGAACTTCTCCACGCATTTTTTATTTGATATAGGAAATATAACATGCAAGAATTAACAACTACAAGACACAATCCGCAGATTGATCCGTTTATGCAAGTATGGGGTTGGGAAATTCCAGTTTATCTTTTCCTTGGAGGATTAGTTGCAGGAATGATGATTATTTCAGGTTATTTTATTTTTAGTAAAAGATATAAAAATACCAACTGCGTTACCTACACTTTGCCGATTATCAGTTTGCTGCTGCTAAGCTTGGGAATGTTTTCACTATTTCTGGATCTTGAGCACAAACTTTACGTTTGGAGGTTGTACACAACATTCAAAATCTCATCACCAATGTCTTGGGGTGCATGGATATTGATTTTGGTTTATCCTGTTATTACCGCAAATCTTCTTATGGATTCACCGAAATTTTTAGCAGACCGATTTCCACAGCTTGATAAGATCAAAAACTTTATACATGAACGCCCGGTATTAATTCAAAACATTGGAGTTGGTAATATGCTTTTGGGAGGTATGCTGGGTGTTTACACCGGAGTACTCCTTAGTACAATGGGTTCCCGTCCTTTGTGGAATAGTTCAATGTTGTGGGTTTTATTCTTGATCTCCGGTTTATCGACCGCTGCCGCTTTAGTTCATATGATTGCAAAGGATGTTGATGAGAGAGAACTTCTTGCCAAAGCAGATAATGGATTTTTGACTATTGAAATTTTTGTTCTCGCTCTACTTCTAATCGGATTATTAACTTCATCATCTGTGCATATTGAAGCGGCAAAACTACTTATTTCGGGTGCATATGCACCGGCGTTTTGGGTTTTTGTTGTAGGGATGGGAGTAGTCATTCCGCTCTTCATCCAATTGCTGGCAGTAAATCATAAAATAAAACATACGCCAATTGCACCGATCATGGTAATTGGAGGTGGTTTGATCTTGCGGTTTATCATTGTGGCTGCCGGACAGTATAGTCATTATTTGAACGCTCATTTTAAATAAAGAAAAATTAATTTTTTCTTCCATCACGAATGGAAGTTTTGAAAATGAAATTTTATTAATAACGGGAGTTATTTATGGTACATGGTGAAAAAAACTTAGAACCGAAACCTTATTCAAATCCATATGTGGTGGGAGTTGGCTTAGGGCTTGTTCTTCTTGCAGCATTTTTAATTATGGGACGCGGATTAGGTGCATCCGGCGCTATTTCTACAATTGTTTCTGTTGGTGTGGAAAAAGTTGCACCTGTACATGCAACTCAAAACAATTTTTATAAAGAATATCTTGGCGATGGAACAACAAACCCATTAAAAGATTGGCTTATCTTCGAAGTCATCGGAGTAGTAGTAGGCGGATTCCTTTCCGGATCGCTTGCACATAGAATTAAACGTACAACAGAAAAAGGTCCAAATGTTTCCGTACGCACAAGATTGATATACGCATTTACCGGTGGAATTATCATGGGCTTCGGTGCAAAACTTGCGCGCGGATGCACGAGTGGTTTAGCTTTAACCGGAGGCGCACTTCTTAGTGTTGGCGGATGGGCATTCATGTTTGCAGTTTTTGGCGGCGGTTACGCTGTTGCATATTTTGTAAGGAGACAATGGTTATGATGCCTTATTTCAAATTTGATTATTTCGGTGTCGATTTCGGATTAGTCATTGCTTTCATAATCGGGATCGGATTCGGATTCGCTCTCGAGCGGGGTGGTTTTGGAAATGCCAGAATTCTTGCGGCGCAATTTTATTTTTATAACATGCGTGTTCTCAAAGTTATGTTCACCGCCATCGTTACAGCAATGCTCGGTTTGTTTTACTTTTCATGGCTGGGCTGGCTAGATCTTTCGCTCGTTTATGTTGGCAATACGTACATACTTCCTCAAGTTCTCGGAGGATTTATTTTAGGGATGGGTTTTGTTATCGGCGGTTATTGTCCCGGTACATCAGTCGTTTCAGCTTCAACCGGAAGAATTGACGGAATGGTTTACCTGCTTGGAATCTTTTTTGGCATTTTTGTTTTTGGAGAAATGTTTCCGCTGCTGGAAGGATTTTATTTATCAACAGATATGGGGAAAGTAACGCTACCGGAATTTTTCGGTCTCTCGTATGGAATGATCGTCTTCTTGGTTGTTGTTATGGCTCTTGCGGCTTTTGCAGCGGCGGAATGGGGTGAAAAAGTCTTAGCAAAGAAAAACGGAAGAGGTATAGAATGATAGATTGGATAATGAAATTAAGCATTTCTAAAAAATTAGCGATTTCTGCTTTTGTACTTGGACTACTCGCGCTTTTCATCGGAAATCCTTCAAACAGGAATATTATAGATGTAAACACAAAAGAAATGGCTTTATCAACAATTAAAAAGCAGGATAGAATTGATGCACTGATACTTGCAGATTGGTTGATTAAAGAAAATTTAGATTTTACTCTGGTCGATTTAAGAACCGAAAAAGAATTTAACGAATACACTATTCCTGCATCAGTGAATATCCCGATCGAGAATATTCTTTCTTCCGATTTGATGCGCAACCAAAAAATTCTATTATTTGGAAATGATGATGTAACGTCGGCACAAGCCTGGTTCATTTTAAAAAGCTCTAAGTATAAATCAGTTTTAATTTTAAAAGGTGGAATGGAAGCGTGGAAAAACGAAATTCTTTACCCGAAACTTGATACAAGCGCAACACTGGAACAAAAAGCTGCTTTTGAAAAAACTAAACAAGTTTCGCTTCACTTTGGAGGAACTCCGCAAATGATTTCGGGTGGTACGGCAACCTCTATTTCAGTTCAAACAACTCCAACTGCACCAGCGCCAAAATTATCGGCAACACCAAGTAAAGCTGGCGGCGCAAAGAAAAAGAAGGAAGGATGTTAGCAGAAAAAATTAGATGAATTGATGTGCAAAGTTGCTTTGTTGGATTTTCAAGCGAGGGTTATAATTACTGCCTTATTAACTTTAAGGCCTTATTCAAACATATAAAACAGGAGTTCGTATGAAACTTGTTTTCAAACTCTCGGTTCTTTTTTTTTATTTTACATTTCTCACATACCCGCAAAACGGTGTAAGATTAATTGACTTTGATGCAAAATCTTTAGGGAGAGGCGGTACTTCAATCGGCTCTTTTGATCATGCAGGTTTGCAGATGACAAATCCCGCCGGACTTTCCTTCCTAAATCAACAGGTTCTTGATGTTAATTTTTCTTTAATGGCTCCATCACTTCACTTCAAAAATAATTTGAATGATGCAGATGGCGCTAATAATCTCTTCCCACTTCCTTCAATTTCTTATGTTCATCAATATCCAAATTCAAAATGGACTTGCGGAACAGGTTTCTTTACAGCCGGAGGAATGGGAGCTGATTTTAGTTTGAAGCACAAACTTTTTGTAAATCAAGATGGATCTTTTAACGCTCAAGAATATCACTCTCAACTTGCAACGATGCAAGGCGGGCTTTCCGTTGCGTATAAAATTTCCGATCAACTTTCTGCAGGCGTTAGTCTTCACTTAGTTTACAGCATGCTGGAGTTCGGGATGCCATACAGTTTAGACCCAAGCGTTATGAAGGGTACTGCAATGCCGGGAATGACATTCGGACAGATGTTCGCGGCCCCGCCCAGTGCCGGTGGTTTTGGATATAGTGAAGTAACCGCACTTGCTAAAATGTCCAACTTATCTGCAATCGGTTTTAATGGAAAAATAGGTTTGGCTTACAAAGTGAATAATGATTTATCTCTCGGATTTTCATACACGCTTCCAACTTCTTTAACCTATAAAAACGGAAAAGCAAGTATGGATATGACGGCACAATTTAACGATGCTTTCGGTAAAGCAGTTATGGGATATTTAGCACAGAATCCTTCAAAAACTCCCGCTGAAGCACAAGCAGCAGTCGGAGCGCAGTTTGCAGGAATGGGAATTGATCTCTCAAAAGGTGTTATAGCAGATTATAATCTTGAAGTAGAATTATCATCACCGCAATCTTTCGGTTTCGGTTTCTCTTATAAAACAAGCGATGTTTTTACATTGTCAGGTGATATCGAATGGTTGAATTGGAAAAAAGCTTTTGACAAAATGACGCTTAATCTTTCTGATGGTTCAAATAGTAATATTAACACGATGTTAGGAAATAACGGAACGTTTACTCTTGACTTTCCTCTGCTGTGGGAAAATTCTGTAATCGTTAAACTCGGCGGAGAATATACTGTGAACAACTCTTTACAATTGCGTTTCGGTTATTCGTACGGAGGCAACCCGGTTCCACAAACAACAGTATTTCCCGTCTTCCCAGCTATTGTAGATCAGCATCTCATGCTTGGCGGAAGTTACAAAGCAATGGATATGTTAACTCTTCATACAGCATTTGAAATCGCGTTATCAAAATCGCTTGAAGCGACAAACCCTAGCTTAATAGCGGACGAATATAACGGAAGCACAAGTAAACTTGGAACTTTACTTTTCCATCTCGGCGCTTCCTATAATTTCTAAAATTAAATTTCATTCGATTTTTTTGTCAAGCGGCTGAATTCTTCAGTCGCTTTTATTAATAGTGATTTCTCAGCTTTTTTAGAATCCTTTTTTAGCCGTTACCGGGTGAAGTTTTTTAAGTGCATGCTCTGTATCTATTTTGAATTTCGAGTAACTAAAATTATCTTTAAATAAAGTTTGTAAATTTACTACCACTGTGCAGCATTTTCTTCCACCGTTTGGAGCATCTGACTTCGGATTAGATGCGTTCCTCCGTCGAAATTTTTGTGCGTATGGATTCTCTTAAATTAGAAAGAATTATTTGACAACTCAACAACACCAGTTTTCTCATTCGGGAAAGGCATTCCAAAGTATAACGGCATTATGGGCTTTGAATGAAGCAGCTCTTGGCGGACTTCTCCATGCTTTGAATATCCCTTTTACCGGACTAATTGTCGGCGGAGTTGCATCAATACTTATTTCTTTACTCGCATTTCTTTCTGACAAAAAAGGCAGCATTACAAAAGCAACTTTAATAGTTATTGTTATAAAAGCAATCGGAAGTCCATACACGCCTTTAACTGCATTAGCTGCTGTTTTTATTCAGGGGTTATTAGGGGAACTTCTTTTTTCGTCAAAAAAGTTTTTTGCAATTTCTGCCGTATCATTGGCAGTTATTTCAGCGATGTATTCGGCATTGCAAAAACTATTTTTGGTAACGATTTTATTTGGTACGACACTTTGGAAATCAATAGACCTTTTTTTCAACTACATACTAAAGCAGTGGAGTTTCCTCGGTCCGGATATCCATTTTAGTCATTACCTAATTATCCTTTATCTAATGATTCATCTTTTATTTGGAACATTATTCGGGATGATCGCCGCCAGAATTCCCAAAATTGTGAATGGCTTAAGTGACCCGTCATTGCTGATTCCATCAGGAAAAATAAAAATTATTGATCATGAATCTATTCCTTCAGCAAAAAAAAAAAAGAAGTTCTGGTTTCAAAAGCTATCTGGAATTGTTGTCTCTTTCCTTTTAATTGCCGCGCTCTTAATTTCGTATTTCTACACCCAACAGCATAACGGAAATACTTCGGCGATTCTTATAACAATCTTTCGAGCGATCGGGCTTACGTTTCTTTGGTTCTTCTTAATTGGACCACTTGCACTGAAATATTTTAAAAAGTTAATTGCTTCCAACCAAAATAAATATACTGCTGAGATTGAATCAATTTTACTAACTCTTCCTTATTACAAAAAAATCATTCAAGAATGTTTCACTCTCGCTGCGGCATCATCTGGACTTGGACGTTTAAAACTGTTTGTAAAACTGACTTTGGTAAATATTTTATTTTTTGATTTGCATGACTGAACTGTTTATTTGCGACAGAGAAAATGAGTTGGAGAAATCACAAACGTAAACCACAATTTCCGTTCTTACTGATTTTCCTCTTATAGAATTAATCTATAAAAAAAAATAACTAATCTGAATGGTCATTGATCAACCTGATGCAGAAGAAAGAAGCATTATGTCATTCTTCGTCAATCAAAGTTTTTATTCTTCTTTTCATTTCATACTTTAAAATTTTGTGAATGAAAAACATTTTTACAGTTTTGCTATGAATTTTAATGCTTATTAACATTTCTCTCGGAGTTTTTTCTTATTTTTCAGTATGAAAAAGTTACTGAAAGTTGCAATTACCGGCGGAATCGGTTCGGGAAAATCCACCTTTGCTGATTTTTTATCTGCAAAAGGATATCCCGTAATTAAAGCGGATATCCTTGCCAAAAAACTTTACGTAACTAACGAACAATTGAAACGAAAAATAATTGCAGAGTTTGGAAATGAAGTTTATCCAAACGGAATCTTTGACCGGGTTGCTCTTTATCAAAAAGCTTTTATCAATGATGAAAAAATAAAACTGCTAAATGAAATTGTTCACCCGGTAGTTATTGATGAAATTAAAAAAATAATTTCGCGTTACGAAGAAGAAGAAATCGTTTTTGTTGAAGCCGCTCTAATCTTTGAAGCGAAGATGGAAAATCTTTTTGATTATGTTGTCGTAATTACCGCTGAAGAATATGTGAGGATATTGCGCACTGCTGAAAGAGAAAAAATTCCCGATGAAGAGATTAAACAGCGGATGAAGTACCAGATTTCCGATGAAGCAAAAAAAGAAAAAGCGGATTTTACATTTTACAATAACGGAACAATTGCAGAGTTGGAGCAAAAAGCTAACTTGCTATTACAATTAATATTAACTCAAAGAAAGAATTAGTGATGAAAATTGCTTTCCAGGGTGAGCATGGCGCTTTCAGCGAAGTTGCCGCAAAAAAATTTTTCGGTGAAAAGATAGAGACCTCTCCCTCGTATGCGTTTGCAGATGTTTTTACTAAAGTGCAAAAGAAACAAGTTGAGTTTGGAGTTGTTCCTATTGAGAATTCTCTTTATGGAAGTGTGTTCGATACTTACGACCTGCTGTTAAAATCAAACTTGTCTTCCGGCAAAAAAGGATTAAGCGTTGTTGGAGAATTGCAGCTTCAAATAAATCATCATTTGCTCGCAAAAAGAAATTTAAAATTAGCAGAAATAACAAAAGTTTATTCTCATCCTCAGGCGTTGGGGCAATGCTCGGAATTTCTTAAAACATTAAAGAATGCCGAAATTCTTCCTTCGTATGATACCGCCGGTTCCGCACTCACTTTACTTAAACATAACGACGAACCGATGGCAATTGTCGCCAGCAAAGAAGCGGCGGAAGTGTATCAATTAAAAGTTTTGAAAAAGAATATTCAGAACAATTCCGAGAATTATACAAGGTTTTTAATTATTGCAAAGCAACCTTTGTTGGAGGATTTCAAAAATCCCAAAACCTCAATTTGTTTTGAATTGAAAAATATTCCGGGAGCATTATTTAAAAGTTTGAGCGTGTTCGCATTGCGCGAGATCAATTTGGTGAAGATTGAATCGAGACCGATTCCGCACAAGCCGTTTGAGTACCGTTTTTATGCTGACTTTTTTGGAGATTTACGCGAAGAGCGGATACAGAATGCATTAAAAAATCTTGCGGAGATTTCTCTTTCAATTAAAGTGTTCGGCACATACGAAAAAGGGGAAATTTATAAAAGTTAAGAATCTGTTATGAATGTTTTTTTGTAAAAAATATTTATAACGGTAATTTTAAATAACAATTTTATGGAGTTCTTGTGGCACTGATAAATGAGCTCATTGTTTCTGTTGTGCAGCTCTTACCAAAATCTATTGTTAAAAAATTTGCCAACCGCTACATTGCAGGTGATTCACTTCAAGATGCAGTTCGTGTTGTTCAGGAGTTAAATAAAAAAGGGATCTATGCTACCATTGACGTACTCGGGGAAGCGATTACTACAAAAGAAGAAGCAATGGCATCCAAACAGGCATGCACGGATGTTTTGGACGCAATCCGGAAACTTCAATTAAAAGCAAATCTTTCGATAAAACCGACCCAAATGGGATTAGCGTTAGATGAACAGTTTTGTTATAACCAGGTTTTAGCTTTAGTTGAAAAAGCGAAAGCAGAGCAAAATTTTGTACGGCTTGATATGGAGGATTCATCTTGCACCGATGCTACGCTGCGTCTCTACAAAAGATTGAGAGAAATGTACGACAATTGCGGCGCCGTGGTTCAGGCTTACATGAGAAGGACTTTAAGCGATGTAATTTCTTTGAACACTTTAAAACCGAACATCAGATTGTGTAAAGGGATTTATATTGAACCGGTGTCTATAGCTTTCAAAGGAAAAGAAGAAATTAGAAAAAATTATTTAGACATTTTAAAATGGATGTTTGAAAACAAACATTATGTCGGTATTGCAACGCATGATTCTTATCTTATTGATGAAGCCATAAATTTGATCAACTCATTAAAAATTCCGCGCGATGCATTTGAATTTCAAATGCTGCTTGGTGTGCACGAAGATTTGAGAGATTACCTTGCTGAATCCGGTTACAAAGTTAGAATATATGTTCCGTTCGGTAAGGACTGGTATTTGTATTCGATAAGAAGGTTAAAAGAAAATCCGAACGTTGCCGGGCAAATTGTAAAAAATCTTTTTTCGCGAAACCGATAATGATAATTTTAGGAATTGAAAGTTCATGCGATGAAACATCTGTTGCAGTTTTGAAAGATGATATAATTTTAGCCAATCTTATTTCTTCCCAAGATTTTCATATTAATTTCGGCGGGGTTGTTCCTGAATTATCCAGCCGCGCCCACATTCAAATTATTACTTCGTTAGTAAAAGAAGCCCTTGCAAAAGCCGACTGTACACTCGATGATATTGATGCTATCGGCGCTACTGCGGGACCGGGATTGATCGGCGCTTTGTTGGTTGGTTATACTTTTGCTCGCGGGTTAGCATTTGCAAAAAAGAAAAAATTTGTTCCGGTAAATCATATTGAAGGGCATATTTTTTCTGGATTTCTCATGGAAGAAAAACCACAATTCCCTTTATTGGTTTTAGCTGTTTCCGGCGGGCATACACTTCTTTTGCTGGCAAAAAGTTTTACGGAAATTATAAAACTCGGTTCAACTATTGATGACGCTGCCGGAGAAGCTTTTGATAAAGTCGCGAAGATGATCGGACTCGGTTATCCCGGCGGACCCAAAATTCAGCTTGCTGCTGAAAAGGGAGATAAGCAGAAAATTCCTTTTCCGATTGCCGATTTGAAAGACAAATATAATTTTTCTTTCAGCGGACTGAAGACTTCCGTTCTCCGTTATGTTCAATCCACCTTTGGCGGACCAAAAGATACACCCATTCCGGAAAATCATTTAAATGATATTGCCGCTTCATTTCAATATGCCGTGGTGAGAGCTCTGCTAATAAAATGTGAATTTGCTTTAAAGGAATATAACATTTCATCAATGTCTCTTGTTGGTGGAGTCGCCGCCAACAAAGAATTACGCAATGCATTTCTTCAATTAGGAGAAAAATATAAAAAGAAAGTTGTAATTCCGGAGTTGGAATATTGCGGTGACAATGCCGCAATGATCGCTTTCCGTGCGCAGTCTTTACTTAATGCCGGAGAAACTTTTCCTCTTGAAACCGACGCCTTCCCGAATTTTTCTTCAAAATATTTTATCAATCCGCCTTTGGCGGACTCTCTATAGAAAGAGAAATTTCTTATCTTTGCCCAATGGAAAATGTTTACAAAAAAGTAGAAAATGAACTGCAATCTCTTTCAATTGAAGAGAAGGAAGAGTTATTAAATAAACTGCGCGCAAGTGTGGATGAAATTGATATTGCATTAGTTTCACTGCTTTCCAAGAGGACGAAACACTCGATCATGATCGGCAGGATAAAGCGGTCGATGGGCTTGGCAACTTATAATCCCGAGCGTGAAAAGTTTATCAATCAGCGGATCGGCTCATACGCGGAAGAACCTTTGCGGAAAGAAGCCGTGATGCGTATTTATGAACGTATCCTGGATGAATCGCGAGCTATTCAACGGGAAGAAGCTATGAAAGGAAATTTGTATAATTTGTTTTCTACCGGCGGAAAGATTTCTCTTAAAAAACTTCTTTCAAAAAAAGAATTTCTCATCATCGTTTCTTTTTTTGCTATTGTACTTTCAATTTTCTCATACATTTTTTTTAGTCCGAATTATTATTCCGGCGCTTCTCCCAGGATAATTAAAATACATAAATGGGAATCGTTAGAATCCCTTGCGCAAAATCTCTACAATGAAGGAATGATTTCGAGTAAAGGAAATTTCAAATTGGCAGCCTATGTTTACGGCGCAACAAAAAGAATTAAAGCAGCGCGCTTTCACATCCCAAACGGATTAAGTTATCTTTCCTTGCTTGATCTGTTCGTCTCGGATAATGGAGATGAACTAAAAGAAATTTCTCTTTACGGCGGAATAACTGTGAAAGGTTTGTGCTCAAGACTTCAATCTGAAAATATCGCAAATGCAGATTCTCTTTTTTTGTTGATTAAAGATAAAGACTTTCTTTCAAAATTAAACTTCCGACAAGCCTCTCTTGAAGGTTATCTGCTTCCGCAAAAATATGATTTTTATGAAAACACTTCTGCGGAAGAAATTGTTGAATCTCTGTACCAATCATTTCAAAAGTTTTTTGTAGATTCGCTCAACGCTCAAGCAAAAAAAATCGGGTTGTCGGAACATGAAGTAGTAACTCTGGCTTCAATTGTTGACGGTGAGACAAACAAACAAGAAGAGATGAGCCGTATTGCCGGAGTTTATTTGAACCGTTTGCACGGCGGAATGAAACTGCAGGCTGACCCGACATTGCAATACTTGCAGACAAAAGGATGGAAAAGATTAAACGGAAAAGATTTGAAAATTGATTCGAAGTACAATACTTATAAATATTTCGGTTTACCTCCCGGTCCGATCAATAATCCCGGCAAGGATGCTTTACTTGCAGC
>JALNWB010000002.1 GCA_023231105.1 Ignavibacteriaceae bacterium
CTACCGATACTAATCCTGATGAAATTAGAAAAGCTACGCCTGAACGAAAAGATTCCGAATCACCGGCTGTAAATACCGATAGAAGAAAACCGGAGTCAGCTTCGCCAAGCAGAGGTAATTCAAGCGATAGGAAAAAAGGTGACAGAAGCAGTTATTCATCGCCGAGAAGAGAATCATCCCAACCAAGATATACAGCTCCGAGAAGCAACAACAGCGGGTCATCAACACGATCATCTTCCACTCCTTCGAGAAGCAGCGGAAGCAGCAGTAGTGATTCGAGAGAACGGAGAAGATAAATTATGAAAGCATTTAAACTTTTATCTTCCGTAATTATCATGTTTGCCGTTCAAGGTTGTTACACAGTTATTTGGACACCGGATGTAGCTTTCCCAACGAAAGAAAAAAGTGATAATTCTGATTCTTATTATGAGGAAATTTATTACGGAGAATATTCTCCTTACTATGAAGTTCCCTGGTGGTATTCGGTTACTCCTCCTACAAGGTTTGTGATTCCGGCAAGTGAAAGAACAGCCCAAGAAATAAAATTGAGAAATGGAAGTTCACCCGAGGGAAGAACTCCAAATCGTCGTCCGGATCAACCTATAATCGATTACGGGACACCAAGTGTTGATCAAACTCCGACAACAACACAGACAACGACCACTGATGATAATTCATCAAAAAAGAGCGAGAGTACAACTCCGCAAAGAGAAAAAGGAAATTCTTCTAATTCACGTGACACAAGAAATAATGACGGAAGCCGGTCTTCCGATACTCCAAGGAGATAAATAATATGAAAATTCTTAAAGTTTTTTTTCTAACAATTTTTATTCTTACCGCAGTTAGCCAGGCTCAAACAATTACTGATGCACTACGCGTTTCAGAAAGCGGTTTAGGCGTCGGGGCAAGAGCTTTAGGAATGGGCAACGCTTTTAGCGGAATAAGTGATGACGCTTCGGCAATGTTTTTTAATCCAGCAGGTTTAGGATTAATTAAACGATTGGAAGTGGCAGGCGGTTTGGATTACTTCAATTACGGTAATGATGCTACTTTGTACAATAATAAAACCAATTACTCAAGCAGCGCCACAAACTTTAATCAAATAAGTTTTGTATTCCCCTTCCCTACTTTACGCGGCAGTTTGGTTTTCGGAATGTCGTACAACAAAAGCAAAGATTTTACTTCGGCATTAAAATTTGACGGATTTAATATCGGAAGTAATTCAATGATTCAATATTTAGAAGAAGTGAAAACACCGTTAGATGATCAGTCATATAAAAATTCTGTTCCGTATAATCTGTTTTTAAGCGATGATACTGGGAAAGTTTCAGTTATCAACGGAAAGCTTAATCAAAGTGGAACTACGTTACAGGAAGGCGGATTGGACAGCTGGACTTTTTCAGGCTCGATGGAAGTTTCGAAAAATTTATATGTCGGTGGTTCTTTAAATATCAATTCCGGCACATTCAAAAGTAACCGCGAATTTTATGAAGATGATACAAAAGGCATATATACCAACCTTGAAACTGCGCCTGGAAATGCTTTCACTAAAAATTTCACAACGTTTTATAGAAATGATATTCTTGATTGGGAAATAAGCGGTTGGGATTTGAAACTTGGTACTATTTATCAACTTTCAAAACTTGCTCGCTTCGGTGCAACCATTCAATTTCCAAAGAAGTTTACTATTAAGGAAACATATACCTTTGACGCTCGCTCCGAGTTCGGCAGCAATATTGTTAATCTTCCGTCAGATCTGAAAGACTATCTCAGCGATAAAGTTGAATATGATATTACTACTCCGTTTGTTTTAACGGGAGCTGCCTCGGTTAATGTGAAGGGATTAATTTTATCCGGAGAAGCTACACTCACTGATTATTCCCAAACTGAATTCAGCAATGCCAAAGGAATTTCTGCAAACTATTTTGCCGGTGTAAACCGGGATATGAAAGAATTACTGCGCGCAGTAGCCGCTGTTAATATCGGTTTGGAATATACTATCCCGCAAGTTGGTGTGCGGGTTCGCGGAGGTTTTATGTCTCAACCCTCACCGTATAAAGGTGATCCTTCGGACTTTGGTAAAAAATATTTAACCGGTGGTGTTGGATTTTTAGCCGACGAAACTTTTGCAATTGATGTTGCTTATGCTCACGGCTGGTGGAAAACATACGGCGACAATTACGGAACAAATTTATCAAGAGTTCATCAGGATATCTCAGCTGATAAAATGTTGGTTACATTCAGTTACCGGTTCTAATAATTTTAACTTCAAAAAAAAGCGTCACTTTATGTGACGCTTTTTTTTGTCAATTCTATGAGTAGAACTTAGAAGAAATTCTTATCTTCTAAAAAATTCAGCTACTACTTTTTCCCAATTTACATCATTAAGTTTTTCAAGTTGACCAACATATAGTTGACTCTCTTCCACATATTCGCCCTGATTCTTTTCTGTTTTGATAAGCTCTTTCATAAGAGAGTTGAAATGCTCAATATCTTCCTGATAAAAAGTAACGGCAGATTTTCCTATCTGTAATTCTTTAATTTCGGTATCCAGATGCTCGGCATCAAGTGCACAAACCCAATTTCTTTCATACGGTGTAACGTTAAGAGCCGCAGGATTTCGTTCAAGCAGAGTATTGATCTGTGATACTTTGCCACTAACCGGTGAATGAAAAGTAATGCTTCTGTTTCCTTGTTTTATGGTGAACAGAGGTTGACCTGCTTTTACGTTCATGCCAAGGTTTGGAAGTTCAATAGCATCAATTTTGCCGATTAGTTTTTTGGCAAAGTCATCAATTCCAACTTTAGCAATTCCTTCCTGGTTCATACTAACCCATGTATGATTTTTTGCGATGAAAACTCCGCCGGGAATAGAAAACTCACCTTTTGTAAAATCATCAGAAGCAGGCAAATGAGTGATATGGACTTTTGGTTTAAGCTGCTTTTGAATTTTATCCTGACGCTTGATCAATGATTTTTTCACAAATGCTAATAATTCATCTTCCGTAAATGGTTTCTGAACATAATCCATAGCTCCGTACTTCATCGTTTCAACGGCTGTTTCAACTGAAGCATACCCGGTAATAATAATTACATCAATATCCGGACGCATGTATTTTACAGATTTCGTTACTTCAACACCATCCATCAACGGCATTTTAAGGTCTGTAAAAAGAAAATCATAATGATGCGTTTGAATAAGTCCCAAGGCTTCCTGACCGGTTTCTACGGTATCAACCGAGTAACCATCGAGAACAAGAATTTTTCTAAAGCTGCCGAGAATAACTTCTTCATCGTCAACACAAAGAATTTTGGCTTTAGGATTTGCAACTTCAGCGCGCTTTAAAGTCTTCGCTTCATTAGTAAAATCCAATTTAAGACTTTCCTGTAAAACAAGTTCGCGTTCTTTTTTCAATTTCTTTTCAGTTAAACGCTTTCCAAACATCCGGATTAAGATATCCGCAATGATGAATATGATTACAGCAACTATTAATAACGGCATAATATTTCTCCTAAGATTTGATTTATTTTTATTTTTTCCTGAACATAACTACAACAATTCTGAACTGCACATGATCAAATGTTTTTTTTCATAATCTATATCCGTCGGAATAATCCGGTAAATCCAGCCTTCGAAATAAGGGTCTTTCTCAATTAAACTTGAATTTAATTTTATATTTTCATTCACTTCTACAATTCTACCCGAAACCGGAGAAAGTATTTTATGAATCCTTTCATCAACCGATTTGATAGAAATGCAGCTTATTCCCTGCATAATTTCCTCTTCCGGTTGAAGTAGTTCGATTTCTTGAACAGATTCAATTGTTTTAAGAAAAAGATCACAAACTCCAATCAATACCGAGCCGTCTCTTTCTTCAAACATCCAGCTTGCGTAGCCAAGACGCAAATATTTCACCGGGCAATTTACGTAAAGTAATTCCAAATTTTGATTCTGTACCGGAAAAGATTTTTGCCTGCTTTTTATCTTTTGATATTTATTTGCCCGAAAAACCGAACTTAATAATTCATCAACTGTAAACGGTTTAGGAATAAAATCTATTGCACCTTTATAGAGCGAATTGACGGCATTTTCAACTGTAGAATATCCGGTCATCATAATTACCGAGCTGTCAATATTTCTATTATTTAATTCATCTAATATCTGGAATCCATCACCATCAGGCATCATTATATCACAAACAATGATGGGATAATTATTTTTAGAAATTTTTTCAATTGCTGATTTAACATTTGCAGCCACATCAACCGTATAATTATCTAAAGCACAGATTTTTATCACCGCATCTTGAACAACCTGCTCATCATCAATCACCAATATGTCTGCGGCTTTACTCATGTTATCACACTATCGTTGTTGAGTGAGCGGGAGCCGGATGACAAACGTTGTCCCTTTTCCAACTTCGCTTTCAACAGTTATCGTTCCGTTATGATTATCAATTATTCCCCAGATAACCGCCAAACCAAGTCCTGTCCCTTTTTGTCCTTTAGTTGAAAAGAACGGCTCGAAAATTTTTGAAATATCGTCATTACTTATTCCGCTGCCGGTATCTTTAATTTTTATTTCGAGATATTCACTCAAGCCTGCTGAATCAACAAACTCCCATCTTTCCCAATTGTTTTTTTCTGAAGAGCAAACTTCATAAATCCCTTGCCCGCTAATTTCAAAAGCCAATACCGGTGAGCCGCAATCCGGGCAAATTTTATCGTGTTGAACAAGAGAAATATTGCAATCGGGACAAACAAACTTTGCATCCTTAGTAACCGGGAAACCAAGATCAAAATGGTTGCGGTGTTTTCCATACACAGGATCAAGGTGAATAAATCCTTCTTGATTATCAGAAAGCACTTTTACTTTTAGTGATGGAAGTCCGCCAATTTTGAAATCGTTATCAATAAGACTATGCCGCTTGGGACAAGCAGCTTTTTTTATCTGCGCAACACCGTATGGCGAAAGAGAAATTTGATGAGTAGTTACGGTCAACGTTCCGCCGGTTTCTCCAATTGCATCGGAAGCATTTACAAAGAGATTAATAAATACCTGCTGGATTTGGTTTGCATCTACCGTAATCTTTGGAAGATAATTATCCAACTCTTTTATCATTTTCACTTTGTTAAGAGAAAGTTGATTTTCGATTACACCAACTGCTCTATCAATAATTTCATTGATGTCTGCGTTATTTTTTTTAGGAACCGTCTGCCGTGCAAAATCCAGGAGACTTTTCACAATCTCTCTGCAACGCAAAGTCTCTCTAACAATCACTTTCAGATCTTCCTGAAATTCAGCGTTATCTTGAGTTCTTTTAAGAAGAAAACTGCTGTACGTTAAGACGCCCGTAAGAGGATTATTAATTTCGTGCGCAACTCCGGCAGCAAGTCTTCCAAGCGAAGCCATTTTATCCGATTGAAAGAGTTGCATTCTCGCTTCGGAAAGTTTCTTCGTCATATTATTAAAAGAATGAGCCAGCATTCCGATTTCATCTTCACCCATATCTTTAATTGAATAATTCAAATTTCCCATGCTTACCTGTTTAGTAGCGCTAAGCAAATTATTTACCGGGGAAGAAACCCAACGTCTTATAAAGAAGCCAATCAAAAGTCCAACACCCAGAATTGCAACAATCGCAAAGACCACAATTTCCAACTCGCTTTTTTGTATCATCTGATCTACTTCAGCAAGAGAAATAGTAACATCTAAAACACCGAGTACTTTTTGGTCTTTAGGATGAGCATGACATTCCGCCTGCCAGCAAGATTTCTCATTGTAGATTGGAGTGATGATTCCCATAACCCGACTTGAATCAGGATGAAGTCTAAATATTCTTGTTCTTTCAGTGATCGATATTTTTTCAAGCGGCTCATTTGCCGAGTGACAAGCATAGCAGCTTTCCGCTTTCTTATCAACCATCCGGTTAATGTTGGTTGTATCGGATGAATAAATAATCTCGCCGACTTTGTTCAGAATTCTTACATCTCTAATCTGCGGTTGAGTGCCAATAGAATTGATAACCTGTTGAATTCTATCTCGTTGATTAAGCATCATATCAAACCGGGTACTGGATATTACCGTCTCGCCAAGTTGATTTGCGTGTCGCTCAACTTCAATCAAGAGACTGCGGCTATGCGATTTGACATTAAAGTATGCAAACACTCCAATGATGGTTAATGAAGTAAGTGCAACGGCAAAAATTAAACGAAATCCGATTTTCTTAAACATAATGCTAATAGAATAATTACTATATCAATTTACCTATTTAGTCCTAACCAACTTTCCCGGTTTTTGCTTTGGATAGATATAATTTTCGTGACAATTTGTGCACACGGGTTTAATTGCAAAATTCTTTTCAGCATGACAATCTTCACAATTAAGTTGTGCGTGTGTTTCGTTAAGCTGCAAGCCGGTGATTGTATGTTTAAAGTTTTCATTATTCCATTCTTTATGACAGCTTACGCATTTATTATCAAGTTTGGAATAAGGAATTTTGGAACCATGGCAATTAACACACGACAAATTTACATGAAACTTATTAAGCGCCCAACCGGTTTTCTTTCCGTGATCAAATTGTTCCGCCTGCTTATTAAGGTGGCAACTTTCGCAATTATCCTCTTTATGACAGCTAAAACATTGCTTATGATGTTCATCCAATGATTTATGAGCTTTAACTATTTTGGATTTTTCATCAGAAACTTTTTTTGTGTCATGACATTTTAAGCAAGTTTCATTTTTATGGCAGGTTGTACATTCAATCTTAAATGTCTTTGTATGATCATCATGGAAAAAAGTGACCATTTTCCCTTTTTCATAATTTGTTTCAAAAACAATTTTTGTGGGTTCAAGAAGAACCGGATGAGCCATACCGGCTAATTTTTTCTTGACTTGGTCAGGCTGAATTTCTTTTACATTTTTCTTAAGCGTGTGGCACGTATTGCAGCCTGTTTCATGACTCCACTCGCGATGACAATCCATACATTGTCGGTGCAAAGCGCCTTTAAGATCAGGCCGGCTTATATCGTCTCTTTTCCTTGTATCTTCGTGGCAACTATTACATTTTAAAATTGGACCGGAAGTATTGTAATGATGGCAGTTTTTGCACCCACCGGACATAATAGACATTTGAGCATGAATTTTATGTGAAAAATGAACAGGCCCATATCTATCACTAATCTGATCAATGGTGATCAAGTCAGGCGTCTCTTCAGGTTTTTGATAAACCGTAGCTATTTTCTCCCGTGGACAAATGACAAGACACGGATCGCTCTTCGTAGGAACATCACACGTATGGCAGGTCTTGCAGGTAATATTTAATTTTGAGTGATCTTTGCCGGGACTTTGCTGAGCATGTAGAGAAACAATCATCAAAATAAATAATGCGAAAATTGTAAAAATCTTTTTCATTTTTCCACCCCTTTGATTGTATATTTGGTGGGTTGCGCTGTTTGTTTACCGGGTAAACTAATTACCGGGAAATTCAACACTATAAATCTATATGCAAGAACCAGCATCGCAACAAACCCTATAGTTACGGAAAACTCTCCAAAAGATGGGAAATATGATTTAGTTGAATATGGTGGTGTGTATGCCACAACAAAATTATTTATTCTGTTTAGAAGAACACCAAATACAACCAATGCTGATGCGGTGAAAAGTAAAACCGGTGATTTTAAAACTTTTTGTGAGAGGAACATTCTTAAAGGAATAATCACGCCAAATAAAAGTTCTATGGTAAACATTACACTTGCAGTATTAACTTCCTTAAGGTAAACAAACGTTTCCCGGATGAACATGTCACCAAGTTTAAATGCAAGATAAACTCCCAGCAGTGGCGCAATCATTGAACCTAATTTCGACAGTAAGTGCATTTCCGGTTTTAATCCAAGTGATCGTGAAGCGAGAAGAGATTCAAAAATTACCATTGGAAAACCAACACTTATAGCTGAAATTAAAAACAATAATGGAAGAATTGGTGTTTGCCACAATGGATGCATTTTAGGTCCGGCAATTACCATCAACGTTCCAAGCGAAGATTGATGAAGCGTAGAAAGTACTACACCGGCGATGATAAAAATAAACATCGTTTTTGAAAGACCGCTATCGATCAATCGTAATACTTTATCAACAATTTTATTTAATCCGGAAAGGAATCCGGGTAGTTTAACTTTTCCAATAAATCTTTCCGCAACCACCGGAAGAAATTCAATATAAAGAACCGTCATATATATCATAACGCAAATGCCAACTTCAAACAGCGCTGAACTTCCGTTCCACATAATTAGCGGATGCCAGATAAAGTACCACCTTCCTATATCAACAAATACTCCCATGGCTACAAAAGTGTAACCAAGCATTGCCGTCAATAAAGCCGGACGTACCACCGCATCATATTCTTCCCTATGCATTACATGACCAAGAGCCGCAGTTGTAAAACCACCCGCAGCAAGCGCTACACCTGCAGCAACATCAACTCCAATCCATAATCCCCAGGGATATTGATTGTTTAAATTAGTAACAGAGCCAAGTCCAAAGAAAAATCTTCCCATCAAAAAGACGAGACCATTTAAGGCAATTAGTAGAATAATAAAAACACCGGGTGTAAAATATTTATGTTTTACAGGAACAGGATTTACTATTTCGTGATTCATAACTTTTCCTCCTGATCCAATTCTTTGCGATGTTTAGTGATCCACATTATTCCTCCAAGCAAAGCGTACAAAGAAACCGGCGGAACAAAATATGCAAATATTCCATGCTGAATTGATTCGGATACGCCGGGCGCCGGATTAGTTCCGAGTTTTGGAAAATCAAGTTCTTTAAAATCTTTACTCGAAAGGTACATCCATGCGGTTCCACCAACTTCGTGCTCTCCCAATATATGATCAACATATCTACCGGGATTTCTTTTGATTCGCTCACGGGCAACTTTCACAAGTTCGGTTCTTGTCCCGTAAGTAAGCGCTTCAACCGGGCAGATGCTCACACACGCAGGCAGTTTTCCTTCTTTTGTCCTGTTAAAACAAAAATCACATTTCATTATTAACGGATTAATCGCTTTGTTATATTCAAATGCAGGAACTTGAAACGGGCAGGCAGCCATACAATAACGGCAGCCGATACATTTATCTGTATCCCAAATTACGGTGCCGTTTTCTTCTTTTGAAAATGCCCCGACAATACAAGCTGAAACGCATGCCGGATGGTCACAATGCATACATTGAACTTTTACATCAAGCGGAAGATTGGAATTTTTACCGGGAGAATATTCATTCACAACGGTAAGCGCTTTGATGTCAGGTCTTCTTTTTGTTTCTAAAATTTTTCGGTCTTCGTAGGATTCCAGATTCCCGGCAGGTAAATTATGAGCATCTTTGCAAGCCCATTCACAATTGCGACAGCCAACACAAACGGTTGTATCGACCAGAACTCCCATCCTATCTTCAGAAAGAATATTTTTAGGTGCAGCTTTCGCTGTGGATGATGAAAGTCCCGCCACCCCAGCTCCAATTACTGCGCTTGTTTTAAGGAAATCGCGACGGCTTTTGCCAGACATTTTCTTATTCCTTTCAAAAAGTATTTCAATATTTTACATGATGGATTAAACCAATTGCTTTTATAAATACAATTTTATGCCACTCCTATAAAATAATGCGCAAAGTAAAATTGTGTGAAATTTTTAAATAGAACAAGTGTTATAGCAGAGAAATCAAATTTTTTATTATCGCTGAATGCGAAAAATTCTCAATAGTGGCAATTATTTCACTATTTTTTAAGGAAAGAGAATAAATGGCGACGTGCAACTCTTTTAGCTAATTATTGTTGGTAAATGTGAAATAAAAAGCAAAGCGAGTCTGGCAAAGTAAATACCAGGTGAATTTTCTTCGATAAAGACTCCATTCAAAACAAAATTTATTGGAAAGTTCTTCAGCGAAATTTATATTTGATTTACTATTTATCACTTTTAAATGAAATTACCTTTAGACAAACTTATATCTTCGTACAGAATTTTTCTTAAAAACAGTGGGAAAGAAATAGAAGCGACTAAGAAGCAAAACCAGCTCTTGAGTTTTTGCTTTTCTATACCTAATGAGTTTTTGGGGGATGATTTCTCCCATCTTTTTATTGATTTCCCGGAAGTTTTTTATTCATCTACACCCAAAGAAGAGTTTTTAGGTATCGGAAATATCTATTCTATTTCAACGGAAGGTTCTTCCCGCTGGCAAGAAATTGAAAAGCAGTACACAAAATTTCCTGAACCAATATTAAATTTCTTCGAGCAGCAATTTATTGATTCTCCCCTTTTTTTTGTGTCGGCAAAATTTAGTGCAAAGAAGAAGAGCGCAGAATGGAATGATTTTAAAAACACTGAATTTTATATTCCCAAATTTCTAATAAAATTTGAATCCGGAACTCTTTTTCTCCGGTTTAATGTTTTAGTTGATAACACCTTTTCAATCGAAAATTCAGCCATAGAATTTTCCTCGCTTATAGAAAAAGTCTTCCAAAATATGGAGGAAATGAAAAGTGAGAAGATAATCAATTACAAAATGGATGAAAGTGAAGGCGACACCAAGGAAACTTGGAATATGAAAGTTAAAAAAGCGCTGGTGGAAATCAGAAATGCTTCACTAACAAAGGTTGTACTAGCAAGAAGACTTTCATTGAGAACAAAGGCTCCTGTTCATTATGAAGTCTTACCAGTTAGACTAAAAAAAGCAAATCCTTCTTCCAATATATTTTTCATAAAGAAAAACGATTTCGTCTTTTTAGGCGCTTCACCTGAAATTTTGATTGAACTGAAAAATAATAACATCATAACCGAAGCAATTGCCGGATCGCGTAAACGAGGCAGCTCGGCCGAAGAAGATTTTCAATTGGAAAACGAATTAAGAAACTCCGAAAAAGAAATTAATGAACATCGTTCTGTGGTTGATTTCATAGCCGGCAATTTAAGTAATCTAACTTCTGATATTACGTATGAAAAAATTCCTAACGTTAAAAAGCTGGCGTCAATTCAACATTTATCAACGGAGATAACCGCAAAATTAAAAACCGGTTCGTCGCTTTTTTCCGTTATTGATAAAATTTCACCTACGCCTGCCGTTTGCGGAAATCCAAAAGAAAAAGCTCTGGCGCTAATTTCAGAATTAGAAGATTTCGACCGCGGATTATACGCCGGACTAATCGGTTGGATTTCTCCTTCATCCGCAAAGTTAGTTGTGGCAATTCGTTCGGCGCTTATAAATAAAAACACGATATTTGTTTATGCCGGTTGTGGAATTGTTGAAGGTTCAAACCCGGAAAGTGAATTCGCTGAAACTGAAACAAAATTAAAGACAATCCTTTCGACTTTTAATGAAAAAAATTAATAAAAATATTTTGTGGTCAACAATTTTTTTTGAACAACTTGCAAAGCTTGGAGTAAAGCACGTCTGCATTTCACCTGGTTCGCGCAGCACTCCTTTAACGCTTGCCGCGGTGTATAATAAAAAACTAACTTGTTTAAAAATAATTGATGAACGCTCTTCGGCATTTTTTGCTTCGGGAATTGCACGAACTACCGGAAAACCTGTAGTATTAATTTGTACATCGGGAACCGCTACAGCGGAATATTATCCGGCGATTATCGAAGCATACCAGCAGAGAATTCCTTTAATCGTCTGCACGGCTGACCGCCCTCCGGAACTTGTAAACAAAGGGGCAAACCAGATGATTAATCAGAAGAATTTGTATGCAAATCATATTCGCTTTTTTGCAGATGCCGGATTACCGGAAACTTCCCGGAAGAAATTGGAATCTATAAAAAGAATAGCAGTTCAATCATTTGAAATTTCTGCTTTAACCAATAAAGGTCCAGTTCATATAAATTTTCCTTTTGAAAAACCTTTTGAACCGGAAAGTTACACCGATAACATCCCTTTGAATTTAGAATTGAAGTACGCAACGCGAGAAGAATTAAATGGAAATATAAAATCGGTTTCTAAAGATTCGGAAACTTTAATTAAACTTATTGCAAAAGCTGAGAGAGGATTGATCATTGTAGGACCCGATGAGTACAATAAAAAGTTTCCGCGCTTGATAAATGCAGTTTCAAATAAAACCGGTTTCCCGATTTTTGCTGATGGAGCTTCTCAACTTCGGTTCGGTACATCTTCTAAGAAAAATGTAATCGCAAATTATGATGCGCTTCTTCGTTCGGAATATTTTTTAAAGGATTTCCATCCTGACATAATTCTTCACTTCGGAAGAACAATTACATCCAAAGGACTTGAGCAATTTCTCGAAAATAATTATGCTCCGAAATATTTGATTAACGAATTCGGCGATTGGTTTGATCCAACGGGAAGCGCTAAAAACTCGTTGGCGATGAAACCATTTTTGTTTTGCCAAAAGTTATTAGAAGCAGAAAGTTTAATAAAACTCACAACCGAGAAAAAGCGATGGTTAAAGTTTCTAACAACTGCTAACTCAACTTCCGAAAAAATAAAAAGTAATATTTTCGCGGCGTCGGTATTCCCTAATGAACCCAAGACGATAAACTCGCTGCTTAAAAATCTTCCGCTAAAAGCAAATGTAATGCTTTCAAATAGTTTGCCTGTTCGTGATTTTGATTTCTTTGCGTCAAACCTAAATAAGAAAATTACCGTATTTCATAATCGTGGCGCTAGCGGAATTGACGGAATACTATCAACTGCATTGGGCATTGCTTATTGTTCAAAAACTCCAACTGTATTACTCACCGGTGATTTAGCTTTTTATTATGACCTCACTTCCCTGCTCACGGCAAAGCAGTACAATATTCCTTTAATAATAATTTTAGTGAATAATAACGGCGGCG
Source organism: Ignavibacteriaceae bacterium (assembly GCA_023231105.1). Taxonomy (GTDB): domain Bacteria; phylum Bacteroidota; class Ignavibacteria; order Ignavibacteriales; family Ignavibacteriaceae; genus UBA1563. Next base: position 12,849 of record JALNWB010000002.1, read on the forward strand.
GCATTTTCCAATTTCTTCCGATAGCAAAATATGAAAACGTATTTGAGCAATTTTTTACGATGCCTCACTCATTATCATTTAAAAACTTTGTTAAAGAATTCGGTGGAAATTATTCCCTTATAAAAAAGCAAATTGTTTTTGAAAAACAAATGAACAAATCTTTATCCGCTAAAAACTTCTCTGTGCTTGAAATTAAAACCGATGCAAAAACTTCATTGCAATTAAGAAAAAAATATTGGGAAGCAGTTTCTAACTTCTATAAAAATAAAAAAGCCGCAAAATAATTTTCCGCGGCTTTACTTTTCTATGATTCTTTTCGCTTACATCAAACTTTAATAAAAATCTTTTTTGCGTAGAGAATCCACATTAACCCAAGCCACAAAACTACATACATTAGAGCCCACGCAAGTGAAGCGTGAATAGGGACAAGCCAGGATAAAAAGAATTTATCAAACAAGAAGTTTTGTAAACTGACTTCTATCCCTGCATCGTTTGTTACTTTTATTAGGTTCATTAATCTCGCGCCTATTCCGGATAAAAAGAAAACCGCAATAGCGTTCGTTCCATAAACGACAAACGGTTTCGTCCACCAGGTAATTCCTTTTACATCAATAAACCAATAGCAAAGAGCAAAAAAGTGAAGCGCCATGCCGGAGTTAAATAATACGTAAGAGCTTGTCCATAAACTTTTATTTATCGAGAACCACATATCAATTATTGTTGCAAGAACAATTCCTAAACTACCAAAGATGAACATCCAAACTATTTTGGTTGTTTTGTCATTGTTCGTTCTAAGCCACGCTCCAAGTAGAACACCGCTGAGTGCAGTTGAGATTGCCGGAATTGTACTCAACAATCCTTCGGGATCCCAAACTTTTGTACTCTTCCATAAGTGACCTGGTAATAATAAATTATCTAACCAGCCTGCAAGATTTGGTGCAAACAATGGATTACCATTTGCATCCATAATTACCGGGATGTATAAATTCGGTGTACCGTAACCGGGAACAGGAATAGCGGTCATAATTATCCAGTAGAAAATTAAAAGTCCCCCCGCAATGTATGCTTGTGTTTTCCAATTTGATTTTATAAAAATAAACGATGCGAAAAAATAAACTACTGCAATCCGCTGAAGAACTCCGGGAATACGAATTGTAGATAAATTGAAATAGGGAAATCCTTGAAGAACCATACCGATAAGAAAAATCATAATGGCTCTTCTAAAAATTTGCAGAATTAATTTTTTCTGGTCATCTCCTCTTTCTTTTCTTTTAGTAAGTGAAAGCGTTATGGCAACGCCGACAATAAATAAAAAAAATGGGAAAATATAATCGGTCGGCGTTACGCCATTCCACGAGGCATGTTCTAAAGCCGGATAAATAGAGCCCCAACTGCCGGGATTGTTTACGAGGATCATTCCCATAATTGTAATCCCGCGAAAAACATCAAGAGAAACTAAACGATCCAATTTTGCTGTTTCCATATTTTTCTTCATTTAATTGATAAAAAATCAATCAAACTTAATAGAATTATTTCAAGCGAGCAAATTCAAATTTACCAACTCCTTAAAAATGAATTGTGGCGATGGCGAAGATTATTTTATGGTTTTTATAAATGGGAAAAGTATTGTGCCCCGATAAGATTTTGCAAATACAATAATCTATTCAACCGTTTTTTGTTTGAACTTTGCTCTAACAATCTCAATTATTGCCGGCAGAATTGAAATGAAAATTACTGCAAGAATTGCCAGACTGAAATTCTGTTTGATGAAAGGAAGGTTGCCAAAATAGTATCCGGCAAAGATTAATAATCCGCTCCATAACACGGCGCCGGTAATTGAGTATGAAATAAATTTTAGATAATTCATTCTGCCAAGTCCTGCAGTAAATGGAGCAAAAGTTCTAACGATAGGAACGAACCGGGCAATGATGATTGTCTTTCCGCCGTATTTTTCAAAGTATGCGTAGGTTTTAGCAAGATATTCTTTCTTAATAAATCTGACGGAATTTTTCTTCAATATTTTTACCCCAAGAAAATGTCCAACCCAATAGTTCGCATTATCACCGGAAAGTGCGGCAACAACTACAAGTAGAAAACAAAAATAAACATTCAAACTTCCCAGAGCGGCAAGTGTGCCGATAGCAAAGAGTAGCGAGTCTCCCGGTAAAAAGGGAGTAAAAACGAATCCGGTTTCTGCAAAAATTACAAAAAATAAAATAGCATAGGTAAACGTTCCATACTGCGCAGTTAATTCGCCTAAATGTTTATCGAGATGTAAAAATAATTCTACAAGATTTTGAACAATTTCCAAAATTCACCAAAGTTAATTAAATAGTATTATTGGGTAATTGAAATTCTCACATCCAACCCTGCTTCATTAATAGTTGAAGCGGTAATTCTTGCGGCTCCTTCAGGTGAGATGGAAGACCGTTTGTAAAAGACAGAAAGAGTAACTCTCGAACTGATAACATACTTCACTCTCGGTTCAAGCGATGTTCTAGTTGTACCGTCTTGAGGTGTTCCTTCCTCGGTAAATTGATTCATATCAAAAAATACAGTTGAATTTTTTGTGTTGGAATAAGAGAAACTAAATTCAATATCGTTCTTCAATGCAATTCCAAAGAGCGGAACTTCAAACCCGGACTTAGAATAGTTAACTGAAACTCCTATTTCGCGCGAGAATGTCTCTGTGATTTTTTGTGTAGTTACTCCAAGATCATAATTAGACCGGGTTGAATATTTCACATTCCCGGAAAAATTTCCGTCCCAAAATGAATTTAAAGTTAAGTTTAAACCGATAAGTGGAGAAAATCCATACGAAATTTTTTGAGAAGTAGTAGCCTGCTTTCCATCAGAATCGATCCTCCACCCTTCCGTATAATTTGCGCCGTATGCATGGTCGAGGCTGACTTTTTTAGCAAAACTTTTAAATATTGAAAACTTCTCAAGTCCATCCCAGGTAATGCGCCAATTTGGACGAGGAACATATTTGGCAATATTTTTTAAGAATCCGAATTTAGAAAGAAGCGGAAGACTTTCAAATCCTTGCATAAACGCTTGCGAAAGATTTTCACTCTTGTTCAACGACTTCGGATTATAGAGTTCGTTTACCCGTTTAATACCGCTTTTAAACATCGACAAGAAAAATGTCGGAGGGAGCGAGAAGAACGTGCGGTCAAGTGTACCGGTTGAATTAATGAGTTTATTTCCAATGATAATTCCATCCTTGTTGTTAAATGTACTACTTTTATTTACAGACCAGCCGACTTTCCAATTTAAATCAATGCGCGCCCCTTCCCAAAGCGGGCGTGAAGTTTTTAGATCAACCGAATTGCGCTGGCTATAATTATCCGTTAAGTTGCCGGTTAATGCTCGTGGTCCGGCATCATTTTTTAAACCGAACATGAATAACCGGGACGGACCTTCGTCTTCCTTGTAAGAAACTCCCCAAAAGTTTTTGAATCCTGTTCCCTTAGCGCGAATTCCGTTTGATGAAGCGGTGTTATCGTTAGAAAAATTTACAGTTATCGATTCATAATCAAAAAGAACGGTTTTAGTCAGTGTTTTCAAAAATAAAATTGCGTTGCTTATTGCCGTCGGTTTTTGTAGCACCGTATCTTTTGTGGCGCTTTGCGTCATTGAATCTTTCACTGCCAAATTCTGCGTTTGAAGTTTATTCTCTTCCGGGCTGCCGGTATCAAAATCTCTATTTCTCGACGGAGTTCCTTGCGTAGATGATTGCTGATTTTTACTCTCTTCTTCAAATAAAGGCGCGGCAAGAGATTTTAATTTTAGAGAAAATCCTAAACTAATCCGATTTGAAAAACCGACACGTCTGCCAAGTTCTTCCTGCCTGAAATCATTATCCCATTGATAAGTAACGCCGTAACCGGCAGTTAATGTAAAATAATTTTTCAAATCCCAAAACGATGGAAGACGCGGACTAGTTTTTAAATCAAAAGTTTGTTTGTAACTGTAATCCTTACCAAACAAAACCCCACCAAAAATATCTTTCCAAATTTCACGTTCCGTTCGTTGATTATTGTAAGCGTCGGTTTCCAAATAGGAAAGCGTAGAGGCTACATCTACATTGTAACTTGTCCCGATATTCCAGAATGCATTATCGGTAAGTTTCCATCCGTAATTAAATCCGCGCGAAGAAGTGAAATCTCTTGAAATAATTGTTTTCGCGTCACTATTTCTTTGCGCTCTTGTAGTATTTGTATTTCTATTTCTTCTGGCGGAAAAATTCCACGAAAACGACTGCGGAGTATAATATATTTTCGCATTACGATAATCACCTAATAATGCAAAAACGGTTCCAAGCACCGGAATGTTGGAAGGATAAAAATAATAATCGCTGCTAATTTGTACAGCATAATTTGCCGAGGCATTCCAAATCCAACTGCTTGAGGACAATGTTGTTGGATTTCTACTAAAAGATTTATTGTAATTGAAATTTAAAGTTATGGAGTTCCAGGTATCGCGAATAAGCCAATAATTGGAAGGAATATTTAATTTGATGTTCGAAATATTCCACGAGTCGGACGAAGAAAAAGACTGAGATTCGGAACGTATTTCGTCTGCTGTCTTAGTCTTCGATTTTTTTACAGTCTCCTCAACTTTTATATCCGTTCCAGGAAAATAAAGAGGTTTCCCGAGCGCTTCAGTTCTTGAGTAAGTTACTTTTAAATTACTTCCCGGCATATCAAACGGAAGAAATTTAAGCACATTAACATCGGTGGACAAACTCCAGCTTTTTGAATCAACTCTTGATCCGAACCGGTCATTCAAACGATGGAAATAGGGATCGGTCTGACTCATATTAAAATTAATATTCATCAAATCGGCAAGTTTTAAGGAAGTTGCAAAACTATATGCCCAGCCAGGCGTATCATCAGCCCCAATTACACGCAATTCATTCACCCATACGTCTCCGGAGATCGATCCGGTGGATTTATTCACAATAACGACCGATAAAAATTTTATAGCGGTAAGCGAAGGATTTCCTTTTACCACGTAGTAATGATCATTGAACCCGGGAACTTGTTGGCTGAATTCAGTAGTAATTTCCGTCGTATCGCGCACATCTTTTAGAGCTGTTAACTCTTTAAAAAGAATGCTCACTTCATTCCAGCCCGGAGTTATCGGCTGGCGATAAGCGTAAAAGTTATTAGTATCGGCGCCGAACCGGAAATAGATTTCTGAGTTTGATCCATTTGCACCAACATATGATACAGAGTTAGTGTTAGTACTTTGATCCTCATCCCCATGAATAAATAATTTCATCTGGGTGTAATTGAAAACATCAAGCGGGCGGAATAAATATTTTACCGCTTCGCGGGACTGTCCGAGCTTCATATCATTAATCGTTAAATTCAATGACTGCTCATTTCTGAAAATTTCTTCGTCCGGGCGGCTGCGATCTCTTTCTCTCTGCACACCGGGGGGGCTTTTATAATCCGGATTATCTTCGATATTCACAACTGAGATAGCCATAATGCTGTCTTTTAAATCTTTTTTCTGCCATTGGTTCCCGACAAGATTAAATTCAGCCATCCTAAAATGAACCATATTAGTTGCGTTGGTTACGAACAAACGAAGATATTCAACAACGGAAAAACTTGGGTTACCATAAGCTAATAACGTGTCCTTTAAAGGAATCCGGTATAAATACCAGCCATTTGTTCCTCCGCCGGCAATAAAACGATTTTTTTCTTTATCAGTTGTAAGTGGAATTTCATATCTGTAATAGCTATTTAATTTATCACAAAGTCCATTATGATTAAGATCTTCTGTATCAGGAAATCTTCCAACATCCGTTAATGCAGCATTCCCCTCCGTTCCATTAATATTAAAATACGTGTACATTGTTCTTGTTCCGGTATTGGAGAAGCTAAAATCATCATGGCTAGGATCGGGGTCAGTAGAATTAAATTTCGCTTGTTCTTGTGCATTAGTAAGTCCATCCATCCCGGTATCTTCACCGTTGTCAATGAGGTCATTTCCATTTTTATCTTCGGTATTGGGTACTGTACTCTCATCCGGGATAACATCTTCACTTATTTTTCCAAGATCGATATAAATTTTAGCGTTGGTTGAAGCAGAATCCGGCTGCGCCCAAAATTCTAAAAATTCAATATTTTCATCAACAAGATTGTTAGCGGTTGAAGAAAGAAGTTTCATCATTCCGCCCCAAGTCTGTGATTTATTTACTGAAGAAATATTCCGGGAATAATTATATGTGCCTGGCGTATCGGGAATATAAACATAATCGAGAACCGTAACTTGTTCATCGCCACGGGCAACTTTCTTTTCGGGCCAAATTTGTTTTACTAAAACATCGGATGGCAAAACGTTATACCAAAAACTTTTCCCTTTGTAGGTCATAGTAACAGAATCATTTGGAGTAGATAATTGTGTAATCGCTTTTAATTCGTTCGGGATGCTTAAATCTTTCCATGAAGTATAAGAAACTCCGACAGGAATAATTCTTTTTGAACCTTCAAAATCATCAATATATGCAATGCTTTTTCCTTCATCCGAAGAAATAGTACTTTTCTTTGTATTTGGGTCTGGATTCATGTAAGCAAATTCGCCGCTCAAACTTATTGAGGACATTTCCCGTGTTGAAAATACTTTATCAAGCGCTTTTGTAAGAAAAGGTAAATCTGCCGAAGTGCTGAAATCAACTCCGTAAATTGAATTACTTAACGGTTCCTCCCCGATTCTAACTTTATCGCTTAACGTTTGTTGTGATAAGGTTAAAGCAGAAAATCCGAGCTTAGTTCTTTTTGAAAAATCTATTTGTCCGCGTACGCCAAAAAGTGTTTTAGAGGCAAGCTGGAATAAATCATTTTCTTCATAAGTAATTTTTAAGTTGGCGCCGGGAATAAGTGCCGCATCATTTCTTATGGTTAATTGCCCCATGCTGTAATCCATATAATAATCAATGCCTGCCGTTAAGTCTCTTCCGTTAAGGCTAACTTTTACGGAATTTTCAACAAGCGTATAACCAAGCTGATAAACCGCGGAGGCTTCTCCCGAATAAGTTCCGGTCATAATAAATTTATCTTTAATATTATTTTGTCGTGCAAAAGTTACCGTTTCATCATATACACTTAAATATTTTAAGGAGTCGGCGTTCGGAAGTAACGCCGGCATGTTTCTTCCAAACGGTTGAAGGGTAGGGAAAATAATTTCGCCCGTTTCAGTAATGATCGTGTACGCGGGTTTATAATCAAATAGACCGTCAGGCTGCCCTACTCCGTCTTGACCAACAAGATCAAGTCCAAATGCGTTTAAGAGACGAACATTATCCAATATTGATTGAGGTTCCTGCCCTTCAACAGTATATTTAATATCGAAAACAAAACCTTCTTTCTTTATATTTCTTCCACCAATAGGATAAATATTTTTAAGGAGTAAATTCCATGCTTTTGTATTTTCGGGTAAAAGGTTTTGTGGTTTCACCAATTTAAGCACAAGCCGTTGAGTAGTGTCGCTTGCAGTCTGGTCATAGTATTCACCGTAAAAAATATCATCGTCTCCGCTCGTCGTCGCTCCTTCGCGATGATATGCAACCGCTATAATATCATTATCTTGAATTTGCGACTTAAAAGTAATTTGACCGGTATATTTATTAATAATATAATCGATTTCCGGTGATAAAAGAATAAATCGGCCTTGAGCAATTTCTCCTTTTTTTACCGATGAATTTCTAATCTCATTTGAATAAACTTCATTTCCCTTTCGTGGTTCTAAATCAATTAATGCAGTTGCGTTTCTTTCTGTGGGATTGCTAATTGTTTGATTAATTGATTTCCATACCTCAATTTTTTTGATGACATATTGAGAGTTGATTATCGGTGTAGCATTTCCATAATATTTATTAAACAAGTTTAAATCAGTTTTATTGGTTGTATCTGCATAAACCGAATCAATGAAATAGTGATTGCGGGAATAGTCATAAGCATGAATAGTAAACTCTTGCGTTGTTGAACCGCCGGAAACCGTCTTCTCTTTTATTTCCCCTTTTTTCTGGCTCGCAAGCGTTGTAAGCGTAAGAGGACCCATTTTAAAAGTTGCTTTAATTCCAAACAACGCTTCACTGCCGCCGACAAGCGGAGAGGTCTGCAATGAAACGTTTCCGGCTTCAACGCTCTGAACTATTTCATCTTCGTAACCGGTATATTTTATTTTTAATTGATTTTCATATTCAAAGGTTCGTTCGGTATTCCAATCGGCGCTGATAGCAAGCTTATCGCCAATTGTTCCGTTTACATTGATCTGCACGGTTTGTTTAAAATCGGGTTCGTTTCTTGTATTGCCCAAACGTGAAGCGGTAATTCCTTCGGTGGTTTCATTGCGCCAGGCTCCGTGAATATCAACTGCACCGCCGATGCGCAGACTAATTTTCGGCGGACCAAAAATACTAAGCACACCAACGCTCGGCAGAGGAATTTCAAAATCGGTGATATCTCTTATTAAATCACCAAGCCCTCTTTTTGCATCTTTCAGTTCGTACTTATAAGCAAGTTCATCCCATATTTCTTCCTGCCGCGTTTTTAAACGTAACTCAATATATTCTTGTAACGGAATTCTTAAAATTATTTTTGTTACCTGGTCGCCTACTTTCTCTTTAATTTCTACAAATTCTCCGGTCGAATCAATTTCAACAACACGCCGTTTAATTGCCGTGGAAGGCTGCGCAAATAATTTTGTTGCTTTGCGGTTATATAAAGAGAGAGTAGGACTATCTTTTCTTTTATACTTGAACTGCTCAATTCTTGCAGTGGAATCACGACGGAGTGAATCGAGTCTGATGGAATCTTGTCTTGTAAGTTCTGTTTTAAGCGCAAGAGTATCTTTCCCGGAAGTTTTTTTCAGGTTTACAAGTGAATCGGTTTTAAGTGAATCCGTAACTTTTTTAGTATCGTTAGAATCGATTAAGGCATTTGTAAAAGGGATGGAAAAATCTTTTTGCGGATTTAAATTCTCCTTCGGGACTAAATCTTCCAATTGGTAATTCTGTCCTTTTCCGTTTGCATAAGATGAACTCTCCTTTTCAATTTGAAAAGAAGCATCAAACCACAGCAAAGAATTAACCTTTGAAGATTGGTTATCGGAAGAACCCATAAAAAGATAAAACAAAAAGATAACCGCACAACCGGCGGTCACTTGAAGTAATAGTTCAAATAGATGTAGAGCAATACGTTTAATAGGAAAACCTTTGAGCTATGAAAGTTCTGTTAAAGAGTAAAATATATTTCGATAATTCCTCTCAATTTTGTTTTGAAATATAAAGAATTCAGCGTAAAGCAAAAACAATCTTTTTACTATTTGAAATTAAAAGAAACCTTTTGAATAAATTAAGGTAAAATTTTAGCACTGTCACAATAAATAATAAAGATGAGATAATTTCCAATTCATAAACCAGCAAGCCGGAACTAAAAAATTTTATTCTGTAAAGACGTTACGCGCAACGTCTCTACTATTAATCTGAAAATATTCTTGCCATTTTGCGCAGAATATTTTTGCTAACTATCTAATTATCACGCAATGTCCGACAATTCGGTTTCAACAGAAATAATATCAACTACTTCACCTTCTTCAACAATAACTGCGCTTAAACGATTTCCCGTATAAACGGATGTATCAATATAAACTGCATTAGAGATATCGTTATAAGTAACTTTTGTATGACGAGTATGTCCGACAATCTGCAATTTTCCCAAATTTAAAAGTGGATTTCTATTCCAAACAATTCCGGTTGTTTCATTAAGATGCCGTAAGCAAAACTGTTGGAGAAATTCATCGCTAATTGGTCTATACTCTCTAAACTCTTTTGCAAAAACATTTGCAATACCTGCGTGCGAAATAAAACAATCCTCAAAATTTAAAAACAACGGGGCTATATCGATATAATCTAAATGTTTACTTAAATAGTTCGGATGCTTACTATATGCAGAAATAGTTTTTTCGTTCCCGTTGTAGTTCCATGATTGAACAATCGGATGAAGAGGTCTGGTATATGAATACAAAAACATTAAATCATGATTTCCTTTGGTGAATTGAATTCCTTCATCCAGTATCAATTCAAAAACTTCAATAGGACTATTACCGCGGTCAACCAAATCTCCCGTCGCGTACATCATAATATCGAAATATTGTTTACGGACTTCTCTGATTAATTTGCGAAGCGTTAAATAACAACCGTGGATATCACCTATAACAGCAATCATCAATACCTAAATGTAGTTATTTTTTTTAGCAAATTCCGTCAGTTCACTTCTAAATTTAGGATGCGCAATACCGATAAGTGCATTAGTACGCTCGCGGATTGATTTTCCGTGAAGTTGCACAACACCATATTCAGTAACTACATAATGAACATCAGCACGATTAGTAACAACGCCGGCTCCTGATTTAAGAACAGAGACAATTCTTGAAATGGAAAAATCTTTTGTTGTTGAAGGAAGCGCTATAATCGGTTTTCCTCCTTTTGAACGGGCGGCTCCGCGAATAAAATCCACTTGCCCGCCAAACCCGCTGTAGATTTTTGTTCCGATAGAATCCGAACAAACTTGTCCGGTTAAATCAACTTCAATTGCAGAATTGATTGCCACCATTTTAGCGTTTTGCGAAATGATAAAAGGATCATTCACATATTCTTGCGGATGAAATTCTATCATCGGGTTGTTGTGAATGAAATTATACAAGCGTTGAGAACCAAGCACAAAACCGGCAATCATTTTCCCCTGATGAAGCGTTTTTTTTGAATTCGTTATTATCCCCTTTTCAACTAAATCAACTATTCCATCGGCAAACATTTCCGTATGAATGCCTAAATCTTTTTTCGTCTCTAAAAATTTTAAAACATTATCCGGGATTACACCAATTCCTAATTGCAGCGTTGAACCGTCATCAATTAAATTGGCGATGTTCGCCCCAATCTTCGAGTAAATATCTTGCCACTCCGGAGAAAGGTTTCGTTCTGATTGTGGAAGTTCAGGAATCGGCTCATCCATTTCAAGAACATATTTTATTTTGCTGATATGAATAAAGCTGTCGCCTAACACACGCGGCATTTGTTTGTTCACTTGTGCTATAATAATCTCTGCTTTTTCTGCTGGAGATTTTGTAATCCCAACTTCAACACCGTATGAACAAAATCCATGTTCATCCGGAGGGGAAATATGGATTAACGCAACATTGGGTTTGATAATTCCTGTCGAAAATAAAAGAGGAACCTCGTATAGATAAACCGGGATAAAATCAGCATCTCCTCTGGCAAAGGATTTTCTTGCTTCAGCGCCCATAAAGGTTGCATAGTGTCGAAAATGTTTTTCCATTCCGGGTTCAAAATAAGGAAGCTTTCCAACCGACAACGCATGAAAGAGTTTTACATTTTCAAGTTCGTCTTTCCTGGCAACCATCGCATCAATTAATTTAAAAGGCATTGCGCAGTTGGAATGAACGACCACGTTATCATTTGATTTGATTACTGATACCGCTTCTTCTGCGGTAACTAATTTTTGAGAATAATTTTTTAGAATACTCGAAGCATACGTCGGTTTAGCAGCTGCATCGGTCATCATAATTTCATCTTCATATTAATTGGTTGAAAAAAAATGGATTCTTCGGAATTCAACATTAAAGGTTTCGGCAATAATCTCGTTAGAACAAAATCCGTTGTACGTGCAAATTCCTTTAGATAATCCCGGGTCTTCAATTACCGCAGCGGAAAGCCCTTTATCTGCAATATCCAGGATATAATTTAACGAAGCGTTTGTTAAGCCGTAACTGGCTGTCCGCGCTACAAGCGCCGGCATATTCGGTACGCAATAATGAATAATATTGTGAACGGTAAAAACAGGATTGGAGATTGTTGTTGGTCTGCTGGTTTCCACACAGCCGCCCTGATCAATTGAAACATCTACGATCACAGCGCCTTCTTTCATCGTCTTTACCATTTCTTCTGTTACAAGATGAGGGGTTTTCTCTCCCTTCATCAACACTGCGCCGATAAGAACATCTGCAAATTTTACTCCGCGTGAAATAGTATATGGGTTAGCCATTACGGTAGTTATTTTTCGCTGGAAAGTTTCATCTATTTTCCGTAACCGGTTTAAATCTTTATCTAACACAATCACCTGAGCGCCTCTTCCGAGAGCGGCTTTTGCTGCGCTGGTCCCAACAACTCCCGCGCCGATAATAACTACTGCGGCAGGTGAAACGCCGGTGATTCCTCCAAGTAAAACTCCTCTGCCGAAATTAGTTTTACTTTCCAATAATCCTTCAGCAACTTGAATTGAAACGGGACCCGCAATTTCACTCATCGAATGAAGTACCGGCAAACCGGTATCACTTTCAATTAATTCGTATCCAATTGCCGTTACTTTTTTTTCAAGGAGATTTGAAAGTACTTTTTTTTCACTTACAACAAGTTGAAGAAATGAAAAGAGAATTTGATTCTCCTGAAGATATTCAGATTCCTCTTCACTTATTCGGGCAACTTTCACAACAAGTTCTGCACGTTGAAAAACTTCTTCGGTTGAATAAACAATTTTAGCACCGAGCGTTTTATATTCATCGTCTGAAAAATGGCTGTCTTCTCCGGCGCCTTTCTGTAAATAGACAGTATGCCCGGCTTTGATTAATGCATCCACACCTGCAGGCGCTAATGCAACCCGTTTTTCTTCAAACTTGCCTTCTTTTGGAATTCCGATTCTCATATTATTTCTCTATGATAATTAAACTTGTATTCTCATTCAGCAAATCATTTTATGTAATAACTTTAATGTTATCCCATTTTACGATTATCAAATTTGCTTTTTCTAAATGTTCAATAATTTTTTGCCAATTTATTTCAAAAAAATGATGCAATTCTTTTAAAGTTGTATTCCCTAATTGTAGAAATATTACTTTTGGTTTTTCATCTGAAGAAATACTTTTTTCATAAAAATCGGCGTCTTTCGTAATTATGACTTTATTATTTTTCAAAGCATAATTCCATATTTCTTTATCAGTAAAACATGGATCAACATCAACTACATGAACAAAATCAGCGCAGTTAAAAAAGCTGAATCGCTTAGGTAAATTAACATCCACTAAAAATGAATATTTTTTAAGAGGCTTTAAGGGCATAAGTAATTATACTCTTATCTGTAACTTTTTTTGCATATTCAAGGCACGCCTTAATGTCTTCAAGTTCCAATATAGGATAAGCGCTTAAAATATTTTCAACCGATTCACCCGCAGCTAAATATTCAAGAATTGTAGTAACTGTAATCCTCATATTTCTAATAATCGGTTTCCCGTTGCAAATATTTGGGTCCAATGTTATTCTATTAATTAGATTTTCCATTTTCTTAAACCTTTTTTAGAAATTTATCGAAATTAACACTGCGAAACAATTCTAAATGAATGAAAGCTCCACTTTCATTCATTTAAACTTAGCCAACCATCCCCCGTCCCGATAGCTATCGGGACGGGATTTGATCTCAATCCGCCGTCGGCGGAAAGGATGTATCATCCATTCCCATAGTTCTTCATTCACGCAATGTCGTCAAGCTTCACTATTACTCGCAGCGTATCTTTTTATTTTCTGCGTAGTGGTTTTTTCAAATTCCTGTTGCCGGATATAAAACTTTTTTATCTGTTTAAAAGATGAAAGTTGTTCATTCGTCTGCTTTATCACTTCACTTATTTTTTGATGAATTAATTCTTCGGTAATAGGAACATTATTCTTTTCTGAATAATCGATAAACGCTTCCGCATTAACAAATATCTGCGCAGCAATTCTTTCATCATGTTTTTCATCTTTTTCCCCAAACACCAATGATTCCAATACGTACGGGCTGCGATGCAAAATATCTTCAATCTCTTCCGGAAAAATATTTTTGCCGTTGTTGGCAATAATTACGTTTTTCTTTCTTCCGCTGATGTGTAAAAATCCGTCTTCATCAAAACAACCTAAATCGCCGGTCTTAAACCAACCGTTTTCAAAAGCCTCGTTTGTAATTTTTTCATTTTTATAATAACCAAGCATAATACTTGGACCTTTAGCAAAAATTTCTCCGACCCCTTCTTCATCAGGTCCATTAATTTTTATCTGCACTCCCGGTAAAGGCAAACCCGCAGCGTTGTCTTTAAAATTATCAAGTTGATTTAGAGCCAATATCGGTGAGGTTTCCGTTAAACCGTACCCTTGCACAAAATTAAAACCGAACTCACGCAATCCTTTAGATACTTTAGGATCAGGCGCCGCTCCGCCGGCAATAAACAAACGGACTGATCCGCCGAATTTTTGATGAAGTTCATGAAAGATTTTTTTCTTGGAATTTTTCCAGCCGGCTTTTTCCGCAAAATCAGTAATGGAAATCAGCGGTTTCATTATTACCGATTTTACTTTATCCTTTTCAATCGCTTTGTAAATTGCCCGGAACATTTTTTCAAACAACAACGGAACGCCGAGCAGCATGGTTGCATGCACTTTTTGAATATCTTCCGAAACAGTTTTTAAAGAACGCGCAAAATGAACCGAAGCTCCGCTAAAAATAGGACATAAAAATCCGCACGTACATTCGTACGTGTGATGAATCGGCAGCACAGAGAGAAATTTATCTTCCGGATAAATGAAGAGCATTTTTGTCATGCTCATTAAATTTGCAACCAAATTAGATTGACTAAGCATTACTCCTTTAGCTCTGCCAAGTGAACCGGAAGTGAAAATAATTTCCGCAGTTTCATCGGGATTTATTTTTGGCAACTGATTAACATTTACCGGTTGAGTAGTGGAGATCATTTCAAACATCGAAAGAAATGAATCGTTCTTTTTTTGCAAATCCATTGCTATGAAATGCTTTAATCTTTTTAGCACATCTTTTTTTTCAGACAACAACTGCTGATAGGTATCTGAAAAAATAATTGCTTCAGCATCAGACTCATGGATGATATTTAATATTTCATTTGAAGTAAGATTTTTATCGATCGGAACAACCACATAATCAAAAGACATCAACGTGAGATAAGCTATTCCCCACTGCACGCGGTTCTCGCCAATCAACGCTACGTGGGTTCTTTCTTTGATTCCTAACTGTTGAAGAGCAGTTCCAAATCTTAAAATATTTTCGAGCAATTGCAGATATGAAACTTTGGAAATCGGAGAGTTCGTTAAATCTTCAAGCGCCAATTTTTGGTGATACTTTTGCGAAGATTTAATAACCATATCCTGCAAAGATGAAATATACGGAACATCATATAGTTTAATATTTGTAGCCATCAGAACTCCTTTTGTGAGTGGTCGGTTGCTAGTAGTTGGTTGACAGTTGTTCTGTCCATTCCACTTTTCAATTTTCTGTTTTCTACTTTTTACTTGTCACTTTTGACTTTCAAATAATCTCCAAGCATTGTTCAAGGTCTTTCAAAATATCGTTCACATTTTCAAGACCGCATGCAAGACGAATACCGCCAGGGTGAATTCCCGATTCAACTAATTTATCTGCCGGAACTGCTGAATGCGTCATCGAAGCCGGATGCTCTATCAACGTTCGTGTATGTCCGAGACTAACGGCAAGCGTCATTGTGTAAGCATTTTTAGCAGCATAATTCATAAACTTTCTGCCCAACTCTCTCATCTCTTCATTTGAATTTCCTTTCAATGCAAAAAAGAGTAAACCGCCTGGAGCAAAATTTCCTTTAAAATCTTTCATCTGTTTTTTTGCTAATTCATAATATTTAAACGAAGGTAAACCGGGATAGTTTACTAATTCAACTTTTGGATGCAAAGAAAGAAACTCGGCAATTTTCTGAGCGTTCTCAATTTGTTTGCTTATGCGAAGCTGCAATGTTGGTAATCCGTAAGTAAGCACTGTCCACGCAGCTTTGGTATTAAGCACGGCGCCAAAATCTTTCCGGTACAAAACAAGCGAATCATAAAAAGATTTTTTCCCGATAACCACACCGCCCATATCGGTACCGAATCCGCCGATTCCTTTTGTTAAAGAATGAAGTGTAAAATCAGCTCCTAACTCTATCGGTCTTTGACAGTATGGTGTAGCAAAAGTATTATCAACAACGATATAAACTTTTTCCGCTTCACTCCTTTTAGCATTTACTTCATCAAAAATTTTTCTGATGGCTCCGATATCAATAATATCTAAATTCGGATTTGAAGGAGATTCAAAATAAACTACTCTTGTTTTGTCGGTAAGAACTTTGAAAATGTTTTCCGGTTCAGTTAAATCAACTTGGGAATTTTTAATTTGATATCGCGGATACCAATTATTGAGTAGAGAAAAAGTACATCCGTAAAGTGTTCTGTGAGAAATAATTTCATCACCGGTTTTTGTCAGAATTCCTAAAATACCCGAGATGGCTCCCATACCGGTTGAAAAGGTTAAAGCCATTTCTCCCTTTTCAATATAGGCGAGATTCTCCTCAAGCAAATCTTTGTTCGGCTCGCCAAGACGGTCATAAATATAAATTGGTCTTGAGTTCTCTTTTAAGAACTCAGAATGAGCAAACTCCGAAAAACCTTCCGCGCCGCGTTCAACAGAATCAAGACGAAAAATAACAGAAGAAGTAAGAGGGGCAACCACGTGATGTGCATAATCCCATTTTGTCGATAGATTCTTCCCGTAAATGAGATGGGTTTCCATTGAATAAGCAGCGTCGTCAATTCCTTCGGTTTTAGTTAAAGAATCATTTTCCTGTTCCATTGTCTTCCCTGTGAAAATGTTATAAATAATGTGTTTAAATTTAGCTATTTCTCTTTTAATACTGAAACTTCTATCACTATTCCGTGTCACAAATTTCAATCTGCGATGAATTATTCGATATAAACCCTAACATTTTAAAATAAAAAATCCTCCCGAAAGAGGATAATTTTTTCTAAACCATAGTGTCTCGTCGGTTTGATAACTGCATCAGGTCAAAACGAGATATCGCATAAACAAAACATTATAAATGATGTCACAATCTTGTACTTCCCCATCAACCATCTGCTTCCAACTTTTCAATCAAAATCTTCACAATTCTCTCCGCTGCTTTTCCATCCCATAACTCAGGAATTTTTCCAATTTTCTTTTTACCGGATAAAATTTCCAGCGCAGCTAATTCCGCTTTCTTAAAATCAGTTCCTATTAAATGATTTGTTCCAACTTCAACAGTAACCGGACGTTCGGTATTATCTCGTAGCGTTAAACATTGAACACCGAGATACGTGCTCTCTTCCTGGATGCCGCCGCTATCGGTAATAACTAATTCACAATTTTTTACGAGTGAAATAAAATCAAGATACCCGATCGGATCAGTCAAAATAACATTCGCGTTCAGTAGAGATTCCAAACCAAATGATTTAATGTTTGCCCTCGTTCTTGGGTGAATCGGAAATACTATTTTTCTTTTTTCACTTAAATGATTCAACATCACAATAACTTTTTTAAGAGATTGTTCATCATCAACATTGCTCGGACGATGAAGGGTAACAAGTAAGTAGGCAGTAGGTTGTAGGCTGTAGGTTTCAAGAATTGTCGACTTATCAATTTTCGGTAAATAATGGATAAGACTGTCGATCATGCAATTACCAACGAAGAAAACTTTCCCTGTGCTTACGCCTGAACTCCTTAAATTATCAACCCCACTTTTTTCAGTAACAAAAAGAAAATCAGAAATCGTATCCGTTAAAACTCTGTTGATTTCTTCAGGCATTTTATTATCAAAACTTCGCAATCCAGCTTCAACATGTGCTACTTTTATGTTTAACTTCACTGCCGCTAAACTGCATGCGATGGTTGAATTTACATCGCCAACGACAATAACCAAATCCGGTTTCTCTTGTATAAGAATTTTTTCAAACTCAATCATCACTTTAGCCGTCTGTTCCGCATGCGAACCTGAACCAACACCTAAATAAAAATCTGGTTTCGGCAGTTCCAATTCATCAAAGAAAACCTTCGACATCTTCTCATCATAATGCTGTCCCGTATGACAGATTAGATGGTTGATGGTCGAGGGTTGATGGTTGATGTTAGATTCATTCTCCACCCCAACTTTATAACTTTCTACTTTCCACTTTCCACTTTCTACTGACCGCTGACCGCTGACCACTGACAACTTCTCAAATGCTTTATGCAGCGGTGCAACCTTCATAAAATTAGGGCGGGCGCCAACAACTGAAATTATTCTTAACATTGTTTCCTGAAAACTAAATGATTATAAATTTCTATAATTAATAAATAAAAATATTGCATCGCGTCAAGTCGTGACGCTGTACATTGTGCCTCTTAATCAATCCTTTTCCCTCTTCCACAAAACTCTCTTATTAATTTGGGTAGCAATATAAATTATCAGACGCTGAAACAAAAATTAAAGGTTCCACTTTCTTAGAATGTGGATTTCTAATTTAAATTAAAATGAGAAACTCGACCGGATTATTAATCCCAGGAGAATGAAAACTCTTTATAATGTAAATGTCGTAACCAATAAAACGATTCCATCAATTACTAAACTTGATCCCTATAGACTGTGAAAATTTTTGGTGAAATTCTCACAATTAGGTTTTTATTTTATCTTAATTCTCCATAGTTTTTGAACACGGAATTGAGTCGTTCTTATAATTGATTATTTACCTGCACAATTATTTTTACAGACCTTATTGGATAATATACACTATATAATTTCTAGGAGTATTTATGAAACAGATACTACTAAAAGTGTATTTGTTAATTATTAGCTCATCAATATTTACAACTTCTGTATTTTCTCAAACATTCTCAGCTTATTCCCAAACATTCTACGATGTGGTTCATAAGGCTATTTATGATTTAACAAACGCAGTCTATTATCATCATTTTAGTGTGAAGTCCATCTTTCAAAATAAAAAAATACTGGAGGCTCTATGAAACGTTTTGTTATTGCAGCAATAGTTCTCTTTTTATCTATCCAGAATACCCCGCAAACTCAATGGTATTTTCAAAATCCAATCGTACATGATCAAACTATCTTTGGAGTTTCTTATACTTCAAACGATGCAATCTTTGCCGTAGGACAGTGGGGCACCGCCATTAAATCCATAGATGGAGGATCAACCTGGAAATTTCTTAACACCGGTCTTCATAATCATTTGAATAATCTTTTCTTCTTTGATAAGAATACCGGTTATGCTTGCGGTTGGGATGGCAAAATTATTTTTACTTCCGATGGAGGTAATACATGGGAAGAAAGAACTAGCGGAACAAACCGGGACTTATGGGGAATATCTTTCTATGATAGAAATTATGGAATCATAGCAGGAGATTATGGCAAAATTCTTAGAACAACTGACGGAGGAATTACATGGGATATTCAAACCGTAGGCGATTCGTATGCTGATTATCAGTCGGTTTGTTTGATTGATGATAAGATTGGATTCATTGTTGGAGCAAATGGGAATGCAATCAAAACAACTGATGGCGGATTGAGTTGGAATAAGATAACAATGCCATTAAAGAGTTCTGACTTTTATGATATTAAGTTTACCAGTGATCAGGTCGGCTTCTTTATTGCACTCGGTGGCACTCATTATCTCTATCAAACAACGGATGGCGGCAATTCATGGATCGATAAAAGTTCAATGCTGAATGGTCTTTATCCAAGATCATTACATTTTGTTAATCAGAATATTGGATTTATTGCAGGCGTCAAATCTTCCATCGGAACCATTCTTAAGACAACCGATGCAGGTGCCACTTGGACAGAAACCAAACTTATTTATCGAGACAATTTCGGAGATCACTTCGAAGATATCTCTTTTCTTAATAGCAGCAATGGTATTGCTGTAGGGGTTAGAGGACTGGTTTATACTACAACGGATGGAGGTGCGAACTGGATCAGCAGATCAAAAGATTTTAATACAATTACATGTACAGCTGTTGCTTTTTATAACGATAAAGTTGGATTTGCATTTGCCGGAGCTTACTTTATTAAAACTTTGGATGGCGGTTCAAGCTGGATTAAAAACCTTCTTCAAGGAGTTGGTGCAATTGATGTCGGAGGGGCAAAAGCATTATCGGAAAATATTATTGTAGCCATTGGTACATCAATAGTTATTGGGGATAACAGTAATTCAATTATTAAAAGTACCGATGGGGGTTTAACATGGGCAAATAAAAGTGATGTTAACCAATGCAAGCTTACTTTAAACGATCTTTGTTTCACGAATCAAAATTTTGGTATTGCTGTTGGTGATGACGGTATAATTTTAGTATCAACTAATGGCGGAGATACCTGGTCGAGTCAGCAAAGTAATGTAACCACAGATCTGATAGATGTTTTTATGATTGACTCTAGTGTAGGATATATTGTTGGGGCAAAAGGTGTAATATTAAAAACTGTAAACGGAGGCAATACTTGGACCAAATTAAATAGCGGCACAACAGATTATTTTGATACGTGCACATTCACAGATGAAAATCACGGATATGCTTGTCACGATGGTGATATCTATATTACAAAGGATGGCGGAATAACATGGACAAAACAAATAACACTTACTGAAGGAATAGAAGATATACTATTTACAAATGCGCAAAATGGAATAGTCGTTGGCAGTCATGGCTTAATTGCCCGAACCACCGATGCGGGATTAACATGGAATTATGAAGAAAGCCATACTGATTCACCTCTTTATTCAATTGCTTATTTGGGTCCAAGCAACTTTACAGTAGTTGGGAGTTATGGAGTAATATTAAATTCATTGAAGGGTGGTGCGGTTACTTTTGTTGAAAAGAAGAAAGAATATATTTCGGCAAATTTTGAATTAGCCCAAAATTATCCCAATCCATTTAATCCATTAACAAAAATTAGATATACAATTCCAATTAGCGGCAATATAAAACTTGCTGTTTATGATATTCTTGGAAGAGAAGTAATCTCTCTATTTGAAGGTTTTAAAGATGCCGGTTCATACGAAATTGAATTCAACGCTGCTGAACTAAGTAGCTCTATTTATTTCTATAGATTAATAACAAATGATTTTATTTTAACAAAAAAAATGGTGTTGGTCAAGTAGGAATTATAATTCATCATGCAGAAAAGATCGCTCAGCGATGGAGTATCTTTTATAAAACAGATAACGAGTTGTTGCTAATCCTCTTTTAATAAAAAGGTTATTGCAGGAAATGGAAGAACAGTTATTATAACCGTTTAATTGGTTGCGAACTTCGGCAATGAATATATTTGTGCATGGTTAGAGTGAAATACCCACCTGGGCTGCCAGTAAAAATCGCGCTTTCTTTTTTATAGGAAAGAACGGAGCCAATTCCAGACCTGCAGTGATTGATTTACTTAAGTCGATTCCAACCATCCTCGTCATCTCAGCTACATTAAAAAGTATCGACAAAGCAAATCCGCCGCGTCCGGCATTAACATCGATGGGAGAATTAACTCCGTATGTTCCTATCCCTAAATTAACCGGGAATCGATGTCCTGTTACTTCGTTAACATAATAAAATCGTATCATCGCACTATAGTTCCCGTATATTATGGTATCCTTCGCTTTCGTGTCGTACAAAACTTTTGGAATACCGAGTGATAGACCCATTTCAATCTTCGGACCTCTAACGTGAAAATAGCGAGTGTATGAATTGGATCGATCATAACCTCCAATTTTTATGGTGTAATCAGGTTCTACATTGATTTTGATAATAGCCCAATTAGGCAGGGAATCCACACTTATCTGCACTTGTGCAAATTCTTCCGATTGAATTGCCGCATACGGACCATATGCTCGACGGTATTGAACTAACATAGCATAATCCCGACCCGGGTCGTTGTCACTTCGAAATGTTAAAACACGCCGTTCAAAAGTTTGTGCAGTAATTCCATCCCGCAATAGCACTGTCGTCCTAATTGTTACAAACTGTGGTCCCATTCCCATACGAATGCTATCGCGCTGGAAAATGACTCGAAGGTTTCGTATCTGATTACGATCAAGTGTAACAGCCGATTGTGGACTCTCACCGCCGGAGTCAGGTTCAATATGTACATACTTACTTATCTGCTCTATGACTTGGTGTTCTTCGACATTTACAATGCAATCTGTCGCATAAATATAGCGTCGTCCTTGTGCATCCTTTACTCTGAGACGAACTCGATAGGGACCCGGTGCGCATGCTTGTGGAATGGTAGCAGTGAATATGTTGTTACCGATGGATTGTAGAGTTGTCTCTTCCATGATTAAAATTGGAGTTGCAACTGCTGTTGCTGAACTACTGTTTCGTTGAACTTTTATACGAATTGTGTCACCGGGATAGTAAACGGGTTGATCAACAGAAAGAATAATAATTTCATTCTCGAGTGATGATCGGATAAGCGTAGGAAATCTCTGTTGAGTTTTCACACTCCATGTAAGTAAAATGCAGAAAAAGATAATATGTAATAATTTGAAATTAAGCATGTTCTTTTAAGAATTTTGTAAAAGTTATTATTATTTGATTATTGTTTTCTTAATTTTACTTTTGAAAAACCAATTACCGGTCAATCTTTTTTTGAAAATAAATCATTGAGAGTTTTTCCAACAACATCCATGTCATGATTAAATCCTCGTTTGAATTCTTCCCATTTATCTTTTCCTTCATACTTATACTCACTTATTTTTTTCTTGAGCTCGATATTTTTTTGTTCTAACACAACTACTTCTTTTTCATATTTAGCTTTGAATTTTCCACTCGCTGTTTTAATCTCCGCTTTGAATTCGTCAATTCTATTTTCGTTTGTACGAATTTTAAATTCGGCATCTTTCTTGAATTGCTGCCATTCCTTATCATATTCAGCTTGCGCATCTTTCAAATCTTGATTTGCTTGTTGAACGTTTTCTTTAGCGTCTTGAACGTTTTTTTCTCGATTGGTATCACAACCAATTAATACTGAGACAGCAATTAATCCTATAACTGTTAAGATGAAATAATATGTTTTCATAATTCTCCTTTAAGTAGATTTAATAATATTTATTTTATTATGTTGAAAACTCGCACAACTATGGTGTATCAAATTTTACGGGGAACTAACCATTATAATTTCGAAACTATTTTGCGTAATTCTTTTTTAGTTTTTCCAAGTTTATTCTGCAATCCTCCTACTTCTTCTTCTTTTTTACCGTTTTTTAAAAGTGAGCTGTTATCGGTCAGGTTTGCAAATTGTTGTTTGAGTTTACCGGCCGTTTCATTCCAATTCCCCTTAATTGTTAGCCAATTCATTTTATACTCCTAAATAATTTTAATCGATATATTTCATTTGAAATTTTTTGATCACAATAATATGATATGAAGAAATGTAGGTTTGTTCAATCGGGCAAAGGGATGAAAAGAGAACTACATCTTTGGAGTGAGGAAATCTTGCCATCAAAAAGATTCTGTTTTTGTCTAAATAGTAATAAATGTATTTTCCCTACTTTTCAAATCGATGCTTGAAAATTGGTTAATGAATGGGTGTCGCTTAAGGTTTTCCATTCTTTATTATCATATACAGAAGGGAAAATGGCATCGGAGTGCTTGCCTCGAAAGACCAATAGAACTGTGTTTAATAAAATCCGTAGATCAACCGAAAGCGAAGTCTGTTCATCGTAAAAAAGATCAAGATCAATCAAATTTTCTATCCCTTCGTTTCTATTGCCGAAGACTTGCCACATACCTGTAATTCCCGGTTTTACTGAAATTAAGTTTCTAACGTGATAATAGTTTGGATATTTATTCTTCAATACTTCAAGGTCGCTAATCATTAAAGGGCGGGGACCAACTAAACTCATTTCACCTTTGAGTACGTTGAAGATCTGAGGTAACTCATCCAACCCGGTTTTTCTTAGCATCTGCAAAAAGCAGGTACGTATTGAGATAAATCTGGTTTGAAAAGAATGTTTTCACTATTTATCTGGTAATAGGGATTAATCTTAATGGTTCTAAACTTATAAATGTTGAAGACTTTATTGTCTTTTGTTATTCCGCGCTTTTGAATTATCAGTGGAAATGATTTTAAGATTACCGTTAAGAGAAGAGCTATCAACAACATGATGGGAAACCCGGCTATTAAGATAAATGAGCTTAAGATAAAGTCGATCTTATTTTTTGCTTGGAAGTTTTTTTTATCGCTCATTCGTGATAGTTAAAATTTTTCGGTATTAAAAACCGTAGTGTCAAGCTTACACGTTTTGACACTACTTTAATTTAGATTTAGAGAACACTCTTAGCTTGTTACAACTACATCATGATAGAGACACACTAAGTCTGTCTGATACTATCTCATCAAAATCATTTTCCTAACTTCTTTTTTCTCGTTTGTCTGAAGTTTATAATAATAGATACCGCTTGCCAGGTTGTCACCGTTAAAGGTTAGATTATAAACATGCCCGGTTACTGCATTGCCGTTGAACAGCGTTGAAACCTTTACACCGAGAACATTGAATACCGTTAATGTTGCATAAGTATTTTTACTTACACCGAACTGTATCTGCGTTGAAGGATTAAACGGGTTAGGATAATTTTGATTAAGCAAAAAGCCATTTGGTATTTGTTCCGCTGCGTTTACTTCTATAACGTCGCTGTATGTATGCTCGCCGTTGTTATCAAGTTGTTTTAATCGATAAGCATAGCTGCCGTAAGAAACTGTTTTATCTACAAAAGAATAACTCTTTGGGGAGTTGCTGTTGCCTGCTCCATTTACGAAGCCAATCTTTGCCCAATTATAATTTTGCGTTTCACTTCTCTGCACTTCAAAGCCGTAATTATTTACTTCCGTAGCTGTCTTCCAATTTAATTCTATCGCATTGTTATTTAACGCTACTGAAAAAGATGTTAGTTCCACCGGCAATACAGTTGAGTTTACCGTAACTGCGCCCGTATGTGCTAACAATTTTGCTGTCACTGATGTTGCGCTGGCATTCAGCGTGATTGACACTTCAGCAAGTACTATTCCATTGAAAGTTGTGCCATCATAAATAGTTGCTGAACTACCGACATACCAAAAGACATTGGACCACACAGCGGTGCCTGCTAAGGTCACGGTGGCATTAGAGTTTATGAGGAGAATAGCATCGGTCTTTATGATGAAGACGGGATTAGATACGGCTCCGCCATCAAGTATTAGATTCCCCGTAACACCAACAGAAGCTCCAGTATACCTATAGATACCCGGAGTCAAAGTTCCGCTGATTGCACCAGTCGCATCCGTAACATCAGGTGCTCGATTATTGAGAGCCTCGTTTAAAGCGGTACCTAAGTCGGTCTGGGCGTCCAAAGCGTGTTGGTCGCCCACGACATATTTCGTTCCCCCGGCACCGGCTGAAATGTTTGTGCTTATCGATCCAGTTGATGACCCAACATCTCCATTGACAGTATAAGTACCAGCAGAAGGGATCCCCGAGTAAGCTAAAGCCCCAAAAGTACCCGCTCTCCCAAGTGGGATTGCTGTTGGGTTGGTATAGTTAATTTTTCTCAATGATGGTTGAGAAAAAGCAACGGCAGGCATCATCAATGCTACTATTAGCATCGCACCGATGAAGTGCAAACGCTGTTTCAAAACACAAAGTAAAAATGTATTAGTTTTCATAAGAATCTCCTTAAGATATTTATCTTCTAAAACTGCAGTTAAGGTATGAAGAAGTTGTGGTGTTATTCAATCGGGCAAAGGGATGAAAAAGTAGCTAATTCTTTTGGATGAGCTTGTTCACTTTATTATCACCGGAAATTATTTACTGATTTAATAATAAATTTTATTCTTCAAAACAAAAATTGAATGAATATATTCATTACATATCTGGAAGTTATTTCGGAGTAAATCCAACAACATTACCGACTCCGCTTCGAAGAGCAAACCACACAAACTGGGTAAACGACTCGTCCGGTTTTCGTGTATATTTTATTTCACCGATCTTCATCAAACCTTTTTTATCCGGCATATTAGTTCCCCGGATAATAAATACTTTACTAATGAGAGAGGATATCCGATCGAAAATTCCATTTTCACTTCCTGTATTTTTGTTGAGAATAGCGATGGATAAATCTTTGTACAAGACTCGCAATGTACCATTTGCCTGCCCCGAATTAACCTTGATATTAAACGTTGCAGACTGAAGGGCTCCGGATTTAATGCGATGATGTTCACCTGCTTCAATGAATGAATTTAATTTGATAACATCCATCGCACCAAACGAACCGGAATATTGTAAAGAAAAATTCGTTGATGTGAGAGGAATAGCCATAAACAGTTTTATTGCGCCGGAATTCATAAAAAGTCCCTCACCATGAAGAACTGCAGTTTTAGGGGGAACTGTATGGTTAGCAATTCCATTTACTGAAATATTGACCTTATTAAAGGTAACCACTCCAGGTTTTGCTCCCACAGCAAACCTCTCACTATAATTCAATCGCCCACTTATGATTTTCACACTATCTACCCTAACTATTTCCTTCATCGAAGAGAGGGCTTCGTTCGGCATCTGTGGATTAGATGAGTTCTTGTCGTAGGGCTTATCCATATTCACAAAAATATCAGCAAACACATCATGTAGATTAATGCTTCTGGCATCATAGATATTTCCTTGAAGCAATGCAAGAAAATCCAAACCCATTATTTTTATTTGAGAAATATCAAACCGAAACCTGGTTTGCTTGAATTGACTTTTCGCAAAGAATTGTTCATCGCCTAATAAAGAATAATACTTAATTGAATCAGATGTCATTTCAGAATCAGGTATCGAGATATGCAGCGATCCAAAACGAATTACATTCCGAGACGGATGAAAATTAAGTTCAATTTTTTGTGCATCTATTACTGAACTTGAAAGAGAATTAGGAGTAAAATTTCTTTGTTGAAGAATTTTCATCGCACCGATTCCGCTAACGGAAAATGAAGCGACACTGCAGGTAAACTTGCTAGTCTTCAGTATTACAGAATCACACCTTAAACGATTCTTCCATACATTGTAATGCATGTCGCCAAGCTGTATAGAGTATGCCGGATAAGCGTTTGTAAAGGCTTTTGTAATTCGGTCTTTTAAGAATGTGTCGATAAATGGACCCGAAAAGAAAATGAATATCAACACAAAGATGAGTATGATAGCACCAATAATAAAACTTGTGTACTTGACAACTTTCAGCAGCGATAGTTTGTTCCAGTTGGAAAATGCATTTTTAAACTGTGATGTTTTTATCATTGTCCTTTCTTCTTCTTCGACATTCTTGTAGAAATTTCATTGAACTTTTCTGATCCGAGCAACACAGCAATCCATTGTGTGCTTTCATTACTTTCAAATGCAAACTTCAGTGTCATCGTAAGAGGGATGGAAAGAATCGCACCGATAAAACCGAGAAGACTGCCCCAAAAAATCAAAGAGAGAAATACAACTAAAGTAGAGAGACCAAATTTCCTACCCATCAGACGTGGTTCAATCACATTGCCTATTATAAATCCAATGAGAATATTACCCGCAATTACAAGTGTGGCGCTGCCTATTCCGAATTGTATAAATGCCAGAAGAGCTGCAGGAATTGCGGAGATAACTGCACCGATATTAGGTATATAATGAAGTAGAAATGCAAGGAATCCCCACAGAACAGGAAATTGCACACCGAGTATGTACATCCATACCGCAATTAAGATTCCCGCAACCAGGTTGATAATAGTTTTGATGACCATATAACGTTTCATATCAACAACGAATTCCGTGAACCGGGGAAATACCTGCTTAGGATCACCGAGAATAGCGCGGAGTTTTACAGGAAAGCTTGAGACTTCGAGCAAGATAAATGTTACGGTGAGAAGGATCAGAACAAGATCGGAAAGGACAGAACTCAATCCCGACAGTAAGTTGGCGGTAAGTCCCATTATTGCTTCCGGATTAACATACTCTAGAAAAAATTTTTCGGTACCTACAATACCCTTGCTTGTCAACAGTACACTAAACTCTAAGACTTGTTCTCGGATGCGTGATTGCAATAAAGGTAATTCATTTGAAAAGCCGCTCACAGATGTGCCAATTTGTGCGCCAATCAAAAGTAGAATAATTATCATAACAGCCATAACGATGAATACTGCAAACCCGGATGGCAAGCGTTTTTCCTTTAACCAGAGTACCGGCGGGGTTCCAAGTAGTGCAAGGAAAAAAGAGATAAGGAACAAAACAACAACCGATTGAGCAAGGTTAATTCCTGCGATTATGACTACGAGAGCAGCGGCGATCACGAGAAAGCGTGTTCCGCTTAGAGAATTATTTATTTTATCCATGATTGCATCTAATGCAAATTAAAGCGCACGTCGTCCACTTATAATTCTTACTAATACCAAGATAATTGCAATGACCAGAAGTATGTGAATAATACCACCCATGGTGTAAGAAGTGATGAATCCAAGCAACCATAATAGTATTAAAACTACAGCGATAATGTATAACATAGGAAGTATCCTTTCCGTTTAATTTTTAAATTCTAAGCTAAGCTATTACGAGAAATGAAGAAATTCAATCGTGCAAAGGGATGAAAAAGGAACTACATCGTTTGGGTGAACATAAACATTCAACACTATAATAAAGTTACTATGGCAATAATACCGGAGATAATTATTAAGATGCCGGCAATTTTGTTAACCCATCGAAGTCCGGTTACGTCGAATTTGTTTCTAAAAAGTGTAACGCCTGAACTAAGAGAGAGGAACCATAAACTTGAACCTATAAAAACTCCTACAACAAGAAGAACCGCCGAAAAAAAACTGAGCTTATTTCCTAAACCAAGCGCTGCGAACACAGCAATAAAAGCAAATACAGTTAAAGGATTAGTGAGTGTTAGAAAAACAGTAGTGAGATATGATCTGAGCAGCCCACTGTTCTGAATTTGTATTTTAGGATCTTTCGGCTGAGCACGAAATGTTCGTACTCCAAGAAAAAGGAGTAACCCACCTCCAACCAGACGTATCCAAATTCGTTGGTTGAGAAGTGTATTGGAAATAACCGTAAGACCAAATGCAGCAACACAACCGTAAAGCAAATCTGCAGTTGCGGCTCCAAGACCAATGACCATACCACGCAAGCGTCCTGAGGTAAGTGTTTTACGGATACACATTATTCCAATGGGTCCAATTGGTACTGCCATTGCAAATCCAATAACAAGTCCTTTAAGAAAAAAAGTTAGCTCCATTTTTCATCTTTGAAATAGTTATCAGTACGGGAACATTCTATGTCAAAGTAGACTTAATGCTAGAATCCCGGTTGATTCACTATAATCAGATAATTATTGTTTTTCATAATTATCCTCATTTAAAAATTAGTTAAGTCGGCCGTTTTCAGCAGCTGTTTTGAGTTTATCATTTGCAAAAACAGCAATCTCCACTCGTCTGTTCATACGTTTTCCATCTTGAGTTTCATTTGAAGCAACAGGTTTTGTTTCACCGAATCCAACAATTGAAAATCTTGAAGAAGAAACTCCTTGCATTTGAGCATAATCGGACACTGATTTGGCTCTTTTTTCGGATAAGGTTTGGTTGTACTCCTCTGTGCCATCAGAATCCGTATAACCGGTAACAAGGATATTGGTATCCGGATATTTGTTTAGTATTGCAGCAAATTTTTGGATATTTGTTTTAGCTTGAGGTTCAAGTGTTGATGAATTAGTTGCAAATAAAATTCCTGAATCGAAAGTAATTTTTATACCTTCGCCAACTCTTTCTATTGTTGCGCCTGAAATATCTTTCTTCATTTCAGCGGCTTGCTTATCCATATGGTTTCCAATCAAAACACCTGCGGTACCGCCAACAGCCGCACCTAATATTGCGCCGAGAGCCGTATTACCTGCATAGTGACCAATTACTCCACCAACCACGCCACCGCTGACTCCACCGATAACTCCTCCTTTAACGGCATTGCTTGCGCTGCAACCGTAAATAAAAATTGACACAGCTAATGTTGAAATTAGAAATATACCTTTTATTTTTTTCACTCTGATTCTCCAATACTTATTTAGAACGTTTATTTAATGTAACCGGTTTAATAATTGATAGAAGCGGCTTTAACTGGGCCGCTTCTATCAACATTATTTATATCTCTATAAAATCTACTTGATATCTTTTGAGAGTAATTTTATCTCAACTCTTCTGTTCATAGATCTTCCTTCAAGCGTTTCGTTTGTAGCGATTGGATTATCTTTACCATATCCTACTATTTTAAGATTATTTCTTTTAACACCTTTCCTTACAAGGTAGTCAACAATAGCTTGAGCTCTTTGTCTTGAAAGCTTTTTATTATAACTAACTGAGCCGATTCCATCGGTATATCCACCAACTTCCCATTTGTATTTAGGATGTTCCTGCATGGTACTTATAATACCTTCAAGAACAGTATATGCATTAGGCAATAGTTTTGACTTATTAAACTCAAAATTGGTGTCACCGCTAAGAATTAATGTTTCCAATTCACCTTGCTTTACTATAACTACAGTTTCTTTCTTCGAAGGACATCCAGCAGAATCTACCTGAACACCCTTAGCTGTATTCGGGCATTTATCGAGATAGTCCGGAACACCGTCGCCATCACCATCAAGTGGGCAACCGTCTGTACCTACAGTAGCTTTAGCTGGAGTGTTAGAGCATTTATCAAGATAATCAGGAACGCCATCACCATCGGAATCAAGCGGGCAGCCTGCTGCATCTACTTTAACTCCGGCAGGTGTATT
Source organism: Ignavibacteriaceae bacterium (assembly GCA_023231105.1). Taxonomy (GTDB): domain Bacteria; phylum Bacteroidota; class Ignavibacteria; order Ignavibacteriales; family Ignavibacteriaceae; genus UBA1563. Next base: position 43,544 of record JALNWB010000002.1, read on the forward strand.
ATCGCATTTATCGAGTTTATCGATAACACCGTCGCCATCAGCGTCAAGCGGGCAACCAGTTGCATCTACAAGAACTTCTTTAGGTGTGTCAGCGCATTTATCCATATAGTCTGGAACACCATCACCATCAGTATCAGCCGGGCAGCCGAACTCATCTACTTGAATTCCTATAGGAGTTTCCGGGCATGCATCGTAGGCATCTGGTACACCATCACGGTCTCTATCTTGCGCTCTACCAAAGTAATAAGATAGACCGGCAGTAGCAGTATACAACATATCCTTATTAGAACCGGATTGGACGTCATCCAGCCAATCCTTGGTTCCCATTACAATTCCACCGGCAATATTAACACTTACGTTTTTCGCTACCATAATTCTTAAGCCTGCATCGCCGACATAAACTAACATAAATTTCCTATAAATTTGTGCTGTATAATTCGGCAGCACATTTCCGTTAGCGTCTTTAGGATAAAACCACATGTTAGCAACGCCAAGACCCACCCAAGGGTAAATTGCATCACCAAGAGAGACGGTATACAGTGCTCCGCCGCCGTACATATCAATTTTTGTTGAAAATTCTTGTGTTGGCTGTAACCAAGGTGATACACCTTTCCCCGCAATAAATCCTGTCGATCCAAAAATTCTTAATCCAAAATTTCCCTTCCCTGTAGAAGGAAAATAGTATTCCAACGAAGCTTTACCGATGGTACTCATCTTGGACTTAGTGTAATCGGTTGCCCCAAATGTAAGTCCGGCTTCACCGGTAAGACCCCATACGCTTGACATGACGTTTGCCCTGGGGGTTTCCTCATTTTGCGCCAGATTGAACTGGGCAAAGCCCAAAAGCATAAGTGATATGAATGTAAACAGTTTCATTTTAGAATCCTTTTTTTTAATAAATAAATTATGACCATTATTTTCTCTTAATCAAAGAAAAATCTTATTCCCAGTCCGGCATCAATTCCAAACCCGGTAAATGGGGTAAGTTGAAACACCGGCACTAACTCGACAAATACATCTATCGGAGTTGCACGAGGAAGCCAGGCTATGCCAAATACACCTCTAATACCAAGTGATCCATCATAACCTCCACCACTGTTGTACCTGCCTCCAATTCCGTAATAGAGAGGAAATCTTTCGGATGAATTTATTGCACCGAAAGAGTGCCACAAATAATCCATGTGAAAATGGAGGCGACTCTCGCCATTGTAATAGTAGTCATGCGAAATACGATCACCGCCAACGGCAACACCAAGACCGAAATCAAATGCGTTGGTTCTTGACGTCCAAAGTTTAGCGCTCAACCCGGTTGGTTCTCCAACAACTAATCCGAGTCCAAATCCATGATCTTGCGCTGCAATTGGTTTTACAATGATCATCATCAACATTAAAACCATACCGAACAAAAGATTTTTTTTCATAACAGAACTCCACGTAAAATTGTAAAATATTTTCCTCGCATTTTAGATTCTCCTTATAATATTAGTTAATAAAAAATAATTTAAACTTAGATTACTTCATCATGTATAAAAGTTTTTCTGAACAGCAACACCAGCATATATATTAGAGATGTCGATACAATAACTTTTTTAGGACGCACTTCAACCTATGAGAAGGAAGAACGCATATCAATCGGTCATAAGGATGAAAGAAGAGCTAATCCTTTTGGTTGAGAATAATTTGTTTTTTGCCGATAATTTTTATGCAATAGATAGTTCATTTTTTTCTACGGAAGTCTTCTCAATACCTGGTTGTGCCATCTTGAATAAGAACATAAGCTAACGTTTAGTAGGATGTACTAAACGTTAACTATTTAGAAAACATTTTTGTTAAAGCTTCGCCATCAGTTTGCGAATTTGTTCTTTGGTTTTTCCAAGTTTCTGCTGAAGTCTCCCCAACAGTTCTTCCTCTTTCCCCTCTTTGAATAGCAGATCATCATCGGTCAGGTCGGCAAATTTTTGTTTAAGCTTGCCGGCAAGTTCGTTCCAGTTCCCTTTAATATTTAGCTTGTCCATTTTTATTCCCTTTTAATTATTTTATTATTTTTACAAAAAAACTTTAAACTTAATTTTCAACAGTGTTCTTATTCATTTTTATTTTTTATGTTTTCTTTCTCCACCTTTATTGCTTTTGTCACTTTTATTACCGCGATTTTGTCCTTTGTCATTTCCTTCATCTTGCTTTTGCTGCTTGATCCAGTTATTATGCTCAGGATGATTTTTGTTCACAAAGTATTTTGAATCCCGGCTATCGCGAATTATCTGCTGATCGTGACGACCTTTGAAGGTGGAATATTTTTCTTTGTAGGTTTTATGGTTTCGCCACGGTTCACGCTCATTCACTACTACTTTATAACCATTATATAAGTTGTAATTAGCATAACGCGGAGGTAAAGATGAACTGTAAATCCAACGTCCACCTTTAAAAAAGTAAAAACGATGTTGAGGTACATAGTAGTAACTATCTATGTCAGGTAGATAGTAATATTGAACTTCGTCATAACCCACCGGGCCCCAAACCGGTTGGCTGCCAACGTTAAAATTTACACTAAAACTCACTTGTGCTTTTAGAGGAGCCCCGAGAAAAATTAAAATTCCCGTAATTAAAATGGTTAAATATATTCTTCGCATTTTTAGATTCTCCTTATAGGATTAATTACATCTTAATAGTATGCTTTACCAAACTTTTTAGAACTTAGATCGCTTCATCCGGTTTATCCGATTGAAACAAAATCCCGCTAAAGCCCCTGCAACATTAAGTTACAGGGACTTTCATACATTGCTTTAAAGACTCGTTATTTATTAATAATTCTAAATACAATTCTTCTGTTCATTGCTCTGCCTTCTTCAGTCTCATTGGTTGCAACCGGGTTCCCTTTTCCGAAACCGACTGTTGAAAGTCTGGATTCAGCTATACCTTGAGAAACAAGATAATTTTTAACTGTTATAGCTCTATCTATTGAAAGTTGTTGGTTATATTCTTCGGTGCCGATATAATCAGTGTATCCTTCAATCTCAACATTCACATCAGGTTTCTCTTTTAATAACTTTACGGATTTATCAAGCGGAATATATGATTCAGGTAAAAGGTCTGATTTATCGAAAGCGAAGTTTACGCCAACCAGAACCAATCTATCTTCTGAAATTGCTACAATATATTTATCAACAACAATTTCTTTTATAACTTCTTTAGGGATATGTTTTTTAATCATATCTTCAATTTTGTTATAGTCAGTCATGTCTTTCATTTCCATTGTCATTCCCTGGCAAGGTTCGCACTGCGGTGATGGTTTGCCTTTATCAAAGAAGTAATTGAGTCCAGCGCTGAGCACTATGTAAGAATCGTGTCCATTAACCTCTTTCGAGATATCCGGAATGATAGCTCCGTCAAGTTCCGAATTGCTTGTTTGATGATAACCAAACTCAGCTACAAAACTCCAACTTGGATTGAACTTGAAGTCAGCTCCAACGCCGACATTTAACTGAGTCCCGAATTTGTTATTATCCGGAGATACGGTTTGTGGGTTAGTTATGCTTTTATAATTTCCGCCAACTCCGGCAAACAGATAAGGTGAAACCGGTGCGCAGGGAACGAGATAATAGAGCATATCAAGATCGCCAGTTATAAGGTTTGTACTTTCCTTAATTAAGTTAAGAGATGCATCGCTCCATTGTCCTGCAAGGTGAGCATAGCCGCCTCTTAATCGTAATCCAACATGCTCAGAAAAATTTCGCTGGATTGAAAGATATGCACCGTAGTCATTATTTAAAGCGGTTATGTTTACCGAGTAAAATCTGGGATAACTTAGACCAAAGCCAAATGCCCAGCTATCGGTTACTGTTTGTGCTTGAGAAACACCAATGTTAACAAGTAACATCAATGCAAGCGTGATAAAAAAATTTTTCATTTCATGTTTCCTTTTATTTTATTTGAAATTCTATCTAACTCAATTTTATTAAATTTATTTCCGGTCTTTTCTTCGAACAGTTCAGTCTATTTAGTACACTCATTTTGAAAATATAAGGTGAGGAAATGGTATCTCCTCACCTCAACTTGCTATATTATGGTTTTACAATTATATTTTGATCTAAAGAAACCTGGCCGGCTGCTGCGCTTTGTATAAGTGCTCTGCCATCTAATCTTGCACCTGTCAGGAGCGAGATTGAAGTGCTGGCGATGATTGTTCCATTCATCTTGGAGTTTACACCAAGAGTGACTGCAGATCCTGCAGACCAGAAAATATTCGCCGGATTCGCACTACCTGTCAAGACAACCTCGCTTGTGGCTGATGTAGTAATCGAAGTTGCACTTCGAATGATGAAGACCGCGCTCGCATCACCCTGAGCATCTAAGTACAGTTTTCCACCAGGAGATATTTCAATAGAAGTTCCTGATTCATAAAGACCTGGTACAAGTGTTAGACCGTTGATATTTCCTGAGATTGGTGTTGGGGTTCCACGTACTGCTGCAGTTGCATCAAGATAAGCAAGGTTCGCATCAGTCTTAGCTAAAATTAACATCGCAGGAGTTGGAACTGCATCGTCGGCTGCAAATACTTGTCCGGTCACTTCAGGAGATGTCGAAAATGTATTCGAAGCGTCCGGTGTTAATACAAATCCAGTTATTGTTGATCGAGCACCCGGACTTATACCAACATCTCCGGTAATTGCAGAAGTCGGAATGTTGGTGATTGCTGAGTTAGACAGAATCGCGAATCGTGCTGCTGATCCAAGATTTACCGGCAGTTGACCAACTACACTTACTGCAAAATTACCTACTAATATTCTGTCTCCAGTTATAGTAAACTGATAACTTGCAGTTGTGGATACTTCGATTCCACCTTCTGTCCAGTTTATAAATTTAAATCCGGCATTTGGTGTTGCCGTTACTGTTACACTGCTTCCCGAAATGTATGTACCCGTTCCGGACTGAGTTACTATTCCGTCTGCCGGTGGATTTGCTGATAGTGTTACGGTATACTGTACAACTGTAGCAGTAAAGTTTGCTTCTAATGTTCTGTTTCCCATTATAGTAAATGTATAACTTGCATTTGCTAAAGGCACAACAAGTCCATTCTCTTTCCAGCTGGTAAAGGTATATCCAGGATTTGGAGTTGCCGTTACTGTTACACTGCTTCCGAAGTCATATGAACCTGTTCCGGACTGAGTTACTAATCCACCTGCTGGCGGATTTGCTGATAGTGTTACGGTAAGCTGTACAAGTGCGGTAAAGTTCGCTTCTAATGTTCTGTTTCCACTTATGGTAAATGTATAACTTGCAGTTGCTGCGGGTATAACACTTCCATTCTCTTTCCAGCTAGTAAAGGTATATCCGGCGTTTGGTGTTGCAGTTACTGTTACACTGCTTCCTGAGTCGTATGTACCCGTTCCGGATTGAGTTACAGTTCCGCCTGCCGCCGGATTTGCCGATAGCGTTACGGTGTACTGCGTAACAGCAAAGTTCGCTACTAATGCTGTATTTCCGTTTAATGTAAAAGTATAACTTGTATTTGTGGATACAATATTTCCGTTTTCTGTCCAGTTTGTAAATGTATATCCGGGATTCGGTGTTGCAGTTACTGTTACTGAAGAACAGGAATTAAACGTACCGCTTCCAGTTGTAGTTCCGCCTGCTGCTGGATTTGATGATAACGTTACTGTATAAGGAATGACTGTTGTGAATCTCCAAACATAGTTACTCGCCATTGAATTCCCAGCCAAGTCTTTAGCTCCGGTTGTAATCGTCGCTATATATGTTGTATTCGGCTTGAAATTAGTTAGTGTTGTAAAAGTTGCAGTAGTACCAACATAGCTCACAGTACCGGAAACAAATGTTGTTCCTCCTGTTTCCATTATGGTAAATATTGCAGTCGTTATAGTTGAGGCATCCATTGTGTTACTAAATGTTGCAGTAATTTGTTTGTTCAAAGCAACACACGTTGCGGCATCAACAGGATCTGTTGAAGTTATTGTAGGAGTAGTACTAACTATTGACGAACCTGTAGTAAAGCTCCAGACATAGTTGCTTGCTAGAGCATTGCCTGCCAAGTCCTTAACACCGGTTGTAATTGTGACGGTATAAACGGTATTTGGTAACAGGTTGCTTGCTGGTGCAAAGACAGCGGTTGTTCCGGAATAGGATACAAAACCGGTTACTGTTGTTGTACCTTGTTTTAAGCTGTATGTTGATGTTTGAATAGTTACAGCATCCATCGTCTTACTAAAAGTTGCGGATATTTTTTGATTTAAGGGTACACCTGTTGCAGCATCAAGAGGATCTGTGAGAGTTACTGTTGGTGGAATCATGGCCACTGCAGAGCCAGTAGTAAAGGTCCAAACATACTTAGCAGCCAGAGCATTTCCTGACAAGTCTTTAGCCCCGGTTGTAATCGTGGCTGTATATAGTGTGTTTGGGAAGAGATTGTCTGTCGGTGCAAAAATTGCGGTTGTACCTGAGTAAGAGACGAAACCAGAAACTGGCGTTGTACCTTGCGTTAACGTATAAGTTGCTGTTGTAATTGTTGAAGCATCCATCGTCTTACTAAAAGTTGCAGCAATCTTCTGGTTCAAAGCTACACCGGTTGCAAGATTCAGTGGATCTGTGAGACTTACTGTTGGTGGAACAATAACTACTGCAGAGCCCGTTGTGAAAGTCCAGACATAGTTACTTGCCAGAGCATTACCAGACAAGTCTTTAGAACCGGTTGTAATCGTAGCAGTATATAAAGTAGATGCCAAGAGATTACTTGCTGGTGCAAAAATAGCAGTTGTACCTGAGTAAGAGACGAAGCCAGAAACTGACGTTGTTCCTTGTTTTATGGTAAAAGTTGCTGTAGTAATTGTTGAAGCATCCATCGTTCTACTGAACGTTGCGGCTACTTTCTGATTGAGAGCTACAGCCGTTGCAAGATCAGCCGGATCCGTAGAATTTACAGTAGGTGGCGTTACAACTACTGCTGCACCTGTTGTAAAGGTCCAAACATAGTCAGCTACCAGAGCATTACCTGCCAAGTCCTTAGACCCGGTTGTAATCGTGGCTGTATAGAGCTTATTTGGTAAAAGGATGCTTGCCGGTGCAAACGTCGTAGTTTTGCCGGAATATGAGACGAAGCCTGAAACCGACGTTGTTCCTTGCATTAGTGTAAATGTTGCTGTGGTAATAGTTGAAGCATCCATCGTTTTGCTAAATGTTGCAGCAATTTTTTGATTTAAAGCTACATCTGTTGCAAGATTAAGTGGATCTGTGAGGCTTACTGTTGGTGGAATAATGACCACAGCGGCACCCGTTGTAAAGTTCCACACATAATTAGTTACCAGGGCATTACCAGTAAGATCTTTAGCTTCTGTAGTGATCGTCGCTGTATATGTAGTATTTGGGGCAAGATTACTAGACGGTATATAAGTTGCCGTAGTGCCAACATAAACTACCGTGCCGGAGACAAATGTTATCCCTTGCATTAAAGTAAATGTTGCGGTGGTAATAGTTGAGGCATCCATAGTCTTACTAAAAGTAGCGGCTACTTTCTGGTTAAATGCCACACCCGTTTCGGCATTTGCCGGATCTGTGGAACTTACGGTAGGAGGAGTGACAATCGCCGCGGCGCCTGACGTAAAGCTCCAAACATAATTGTTTGCCAAAGCATTGCTTGCCAAATCTTTAACTCCAGTTGTGATAGTAACTGTATATAAGGTATTTGGTGCGAGATTAATTGACGGTGCAAAAATCGCGGTTGTGCCTGAGTAAGATACGAAACCAGCAATTGACGTTGCACCTTGTTTTAAGGTAAATGTTGCTGCGGTAATAGTTGTAGCATCCATCGTCTTACTAAAAGTTGCGGCAATTTTCTGATTAAGAGCCACACCCGTTTCGTTATTAACTGGATCTGTAGAATTTACTATAGGTGGGGTGATAACAACTCCTGCGCCTGTTGTAAAACTCCATACATAGTTATTTACTAGAGAATTGCCAGCCAAGTCCTTAGACCCGGTTGTAATCGAGACTGTATATGCTGTATTTGGTGCAAGATTGCTTGAAGGTCCAAAAATTGCGGTTATGCCCGAGTAGGAGACAAAGCCCGGAACTGGTGTTGTTCCTTGCAATAAAGTAAAGGTCGATGTTGTAATAGTTGAAGCATCCATAGCCACACTGAAGGTTGCAGCGATTTTCTGATTGATTGGTATTCCTGAAGCTGCATTTACAGGATCTGTTGAACTTACAGTGGGTGGAACTATGGCAGCTGCAGAGCCTGTAGTAAAACTCCAAACATAGTTGGTTGCCAATGCGCTGCCTGCAACATTCTTTGCCATGGTAGTTATTGTAACAATATAAAGAGTATTTGGCGCGAGATTGCTCGACGGTGCAAAAGTAGCCGTGGTGCCTGTATATGACACCGTCCCGGATACAAAAGACGACCCTTGCATTAGGGTAAATGTTGCAGTAGTAATCGTTGCAGAATCCATTGCCTCGCTAAATGTTACGGTGACCTTCTGATTGAATGGCACAGCTACTGCGTTATTAGCAGGGTTTGTTGAACTCACCGTTGGTGTTGTAACAAGCGGAGGAGAATTCAGTCCGATCCTTTCGTCGCAACCGGTCATGATCATGACCAGCAACAGTGGGATTAACCACATCTTATAATTGTTTTTTATTTTGTTCATAATAAATTAGCTCCTGAGTTTAATTAGTTTTCGTTATTTATTTGTTACTAAGTTACATAGATGTTATGCGTGTGTAAATCGGTCTTAGGGATGAAAAAGGAACTACATCTTTTGGATGAGACAACCTTGAGATGAAGCCGGGGTTCCCTAGAAAAATCAAAAGTATGTTTATCATTTAAATACCTTTATTACTCTTTATTTAGAGTTGTTTCAGAGAAAGAATAATTGGTTACTTCTATACATTTATGGAGTGCCAATTTATTCCTATTGCATTTACACCATATTGATAATCTTGAGTTGATGGTGATTTGTTTATACGAATGACAATGACATATTGAGTATTCCTTGCAGATAGAAACGCGATCAACTTATTCCGGATAACAGCCGATATTACTATGCTGAGATAACCTGATGTTGAGTATAAAATGTTTATCGCATTTTGTATTTCCATAAGTTCTCCTCAAGAATTAATAACTCACCTTACACCATTTTTGTTTTATCATTCTTAAAATTTTATAAAATTGTAGCACAGATTAAAGCCTGTGTTACGTAACCAAAATTGAAAAAAGATTTTTACGAAGGTGACTTAATAAGAATAAAGCACGCAATGTTTTGTCGTGTAAAAATTCCGATGCTATTTGAAATTACTCATCTTACAATTTCGCACTGAACAATTAAAACTTATATGTTGAAACGAAAACGTGTTTTATCAATAAGAACTACTTCATAAGGATCATCTTCATTGTCGAGACGAAAGATCCAGTTTCTAAACGGTAGAAGTAAACACCACTTGAAAGATTGAGTGATCCGTTGTTTACACTGAACGACACGTTGTAGTTGCCGGCTTCTTGGCGGCTGTTTACGAGTGTAGCAATCTCTACACCAAGCACATTATAGACCTTCAGGGAAACCTGAACTGCTTTCTCAAGACTATATTGAATCCTCGTGGATGGATTGAATGGGTTTGGATAGTTCTGGAAAAGGGCGAATTCTTGAGGGACTAAATCATTCTCAACAGTAGTCACCATTGGACTGGTGATGGCATTGGCATCTAATGTAACTGCGGTCTGTGCTAACGCTTTACCATTCAATGTTGCGCCGGTATTCATCGCAACCGCTGTTTGACATAAGATGATTCCCTTCATAGCAGCCGTTGTTCCAAGGGTAACTTGCCCGGCAACCTGCCAGAAAATGTTGGAAGCTTGTGCACCACCAATCAGATTAACCATGGCACCGTTGCCCAATTCTAAATTCTGCGCTATTTGGAAAATCCATACATCGCTTGCGGAACCAGAGATAGTGACACCGGCAGCAGATACCAGAACCGCAGTACTCCACTTGTAAAGACCATGTGTGAGGGTCTGTCCGGTAACATCTCCGGTGTATAATTCAGTATAATCAGGCGATGTTCGTCCAGCGGCGTCAGTGTACGCGGTTTCCATGTCTCCCACAGCCGTAGTCATCTTAGCCGGAGTCGGGTCTGTATAGTCGGCAGCATATATCTTCCCAGTGACTAAAGATGATGTTGAAAATGTATTCGAAGGATTCGCTATTAATCCGAATCCGGTTATAAAACTTGCAGCTGCTGGGCTAACTCCGATATCTCCAGTAATATTGGTGGTCCCCGTGGTTGAGATTCCAGTTTTTGCAAGGAGCACAAAATCTCCGGATTTTCCAAGATTAACAGGCGCGGGTGATGATTGAGGTATAGCTACATTAGGTAACATAAAAGCAATAATCAGGATCGCCCCGAGAAAGCATGTCCAGTTATTTAAGAAAGTTGTTGAATTTTTTGTATAGTTTTTCATAAGAAATTCCATGTAGTTAGTGAAAGAGTATGTGTTCGAACAATTGAGTCTTTCAATTTGTTCATAATAAATTAACTTTTTTGTAAACTTAGTTTTCGTTATTTACTTGATACCAAGTTAAATAGATGTTGTGCATGTATAAATCGAGCAAAGGGATGAAAAAGGAACTACACCTTTCGGTTGAGAGAACCATCTGATGATGCAAGAATGCGGAAGAAAAAATAATTACTAGAATTCCTTTAACCGTTTTCTTTCAGAATCTCTTCAGCGAAAAAATAATTGGATGCTTCCAAACGCGTATACATTACCGGCTCATCCCTATTGCATCTACACACTTATTGATCGACATGTACTGATGGGGGTTTGCCTGTACTAATGACAATTGTATAGTTTGTATTCTTTGCGGCAAGGAACGATATTGACTCATTCTGAATAACTGCCGTCGCAGTAATATTACCTACAGCGGCTGTTTGATAAGATGTGGTTTGTCTAGGTTCGATATCGTTAATAGTGAATTTACTACCTGCCGCGGTTTGTATTTTTACATTGACTTTTTCTGCCTGTTTGTTCGAGATGCGGAATTGAGGGTCTGCATTACGAGAACAACCGTTGATAAGAACGAAGAATATTAAGCCAAGAACACCGATAAGTATTTTTTTCATATTTTTTCCTAATTAAATTATTTATTGACCATTGAAACACAAATTGTAGTTGTCTTGAGTTTTTGGTCTCGGTTATTATAGTAAACCACCTCCCGATATGTGCTCGGTTTAAGCTGTTCACTGATTTAATGAACATTGCTTTTGATCGTATAAACGAATTAGATTTTTTTAGATTGCTCCCTTTTGAAAACGGCAAACATACTGTTTCCATATGGCGCAATAGTCCTTTTGTGGAGTACACGTTCATTTCAAATTAAAATAATGACCTTTATTTACAGTAGAATATGTGAATAGTGGTAAGCTCTATCAATAGAGCAAAAGGATGAAAAAGGGACTACATCCTTTTGGGGTTAACGACGGGTAATTATTCGTTTATTAATGAAGTATTGTCCAATACAGTTTTGTAAGATTCGGAGAGATGTGCGTGTTTTGCAATTTGCACACGCGTATGCAGCGCTAATTTTTCAAGGATGTTATGCACGTGACTTTTTACCGTGTAGGTGGAAAGATGAAGTTTTTGCGCGATTTCTTTATTGCTTTCTCCATCCGCGATCAATTCAATTACCTGCCGCTCACGTTTTGTCATACGAACTGATTCAGCAATTAGGGAAGGTTTGAATTCAGGAACAGCGTGTTTAACAATTTGAGAAAAAAGCGAAGCTGTTAAATGCGGCGGTAAAACTTTAACTCCTTCAGAAACGGATCGAATTGTTCTATAAAATTCCGTAATGTTCGCATCTTTAAGAATGAATCCTGATACGCCCACAAGGACAAATTCGAGAACATCCGCTTGATGCGGGATAAGATCCATCACTATTATTTTTGTTTCCGGAAAATCCTTTTTAATTAATTTTACAACTTGTAAACTGTTTTGACTTTGCAACCCTAGGTCGAGAAGAACGATATTTGGTTTGTGCTTCTCCAATGTCATCGGAATATTTTCGCTATTACCAGCAGAAGCAACAAGATGCATATCCGCTTGCTTTTTGACCATTGCAGAAATGCCGTCACGCAGAAGGCGATTATCTTCAATAAGAAGTATCCGGATTTTTTTCAATTAGTCTCCAATTGTTAGAAAAGAAAATCACAGTTTGGGTTAGCACTTAATTCTAATAAAATTATTTTACCTGTGTCATGTATGCTAGATAAAATTAAAAACAATTTCTTTAAAAATCAATTCATGAAAAATCTATGAATATTTTTTGCGTAAAGTGAATATAAACTTCGATCCCTTCCCTAATTCACTTTCGACCCAAATTTTACCGCCCTGTTTTTCTACAAATTCTTTGCAAAGCGGTAATCCAAGTCCGGTTCCTTTCTCTCCTGCGGTGCCCTGAGTGGAAATGAGCTTGCTAAAATCGAATAGTTGAGAAGATTTTCCTGATTCGATTCCTACTCCGGTATCTTGGATAGACACTTCTACAAAACCGTTTTTCTCAGTAGATGAAATAACTATTTGCCCTTCGGTAGAAGTGAATTTGATCGCGTTTACTAGAAGGTTAAGAACAACTGAACGAAGCATATCAGCATCTGCATAAACAACTATTCCCGCATCAATACTGTTTACTATGAGTATATTTTTTTTAACAGCACTCTGGTTAGATATCCTAACTATTTTTTTTACTAAATCAAAGAGGTTAAGCCTTATCGGGTTATACTCAATCATACCTCTTTGCATCATTGACCAATAGAGCAAATTTTCTAGAAGGACATAAAAAATTTTCAAATTATCATTCAGTTGTCTGCTAAATCGTATTATCTCTTCCTGCGATAAACTTTCAATTTCCGTAGCAAGTATTTCTGATGAACCAAGCAAAGACTGGAAAGGGCTCTTTAAATCATGCGCGATGATTGAAAAGAATTTATCTTTGGTAGTGTTGAGTATTTTAAGTTCTTCGTTGGATTTTTTAAAAGAATCTTCTATTCTCTTATATTCAGTTAAATCGATTAACGCCACCTGACATTTTTTATCTTGCTCCAATGCGTCCTCTATCTCCAAACCTTCCAGAAGAACATGAAAACGGGATTTATCTTTATTCATCACTTTTAATTCACAAGTGTTTTTCCCGGGAGAGTTAAAAACAGTTTTAATAAAAGAATTAAAAATATCCTTTTCCTCTATTGGGATAAAAGCAACAAAATGCTTACCAATTAATTTGTTCCTGTCGATTCCAAACATTTTGCTGGCACTTAAATTTACTTCTTTTATTACGCCATCAACGCCCAGGGTAAAATATGGGATTGGTGAAAAATCAAAGAGCGCTACATACTTATTTCTTGACGCCTCCAGCTCTTCCTGAGCGATTCTAAGTTCCTGATTTTGATGTTCCAGTTCAATTTGATGAACTTGTAGCAGATGCACAAGTCTTTTAACATCTTCCATTTTTTCAACAACCTGCTTATCAGCCTTCGGTGTAATTTTTTTCTTCACTTGTGGTTTGGTGGTTTTGTCCGATTGTTTTTCCGTGCGTTTCATTTTACAGTACCTTATTATTTTATATTTGGGTTTTGGATTGCAAGAAGAATAAGTTGTGATTCTTTATCTCCCTGAAATATCTCGCGTGCATTTAAGAGTAATTTTTTTCTGCCCCCTTTTGCAAAATTGTATTCAACTTCATAATCCTCAAAAAAACTGCTTTCGGGAATTATTTCTTCAAGCAATTTCCGCAGTTCAGGGATATCCCAGTTATTATCCTGAAGTTGATAAACAAATTTTCCTACAGTTTTTTCGCTGACGGTATTAAACATTTTATAAAAAGACCGGTTAGCTGAAAGCACTTTCAAATCCTTATCAAGAATCAGAAGCGCATCCCTTACCGTATCAACAATATTATCGGAATACTCACGCGCAAGCTGAACCTCTTGATTCAACTTATGGATCTCCTGATAAGCAGTTTTTAATTTGTGAATATGTGTAAACGTTACCACAAGACCATCAATAATATTGCTTGTTGTACGGTAAGGTAATATCCGCATTTGATACCAGGTACCATCATTGGTTTGTAACTCAATCTCTTTAAAAACAAGAGTTCTCAATACTTCTTTCGCATCCTCAATAAACTTTTCATATTTAAGATTTGTAGCTATGTGGTTTATCGGTCGTCCAATGTCGGAAGAAATCAGGTTGATAACCTTTGTTGCGTGATGTGTAAATCTTTTTATATGTAAATTATTATCAAGAAAGATGGTCGGGATATCAATGCTATCCAGCAGGTTCTTCATATCGTTATTAATAACCGATAATTCATCATTCTTGTTTTGAAGCTCGGTGTTTACTGTAACTAATTCTTCGTTCAGCGACTGTAATTCTTCTTTGGAAGTTTCCATTTCTTCATTTGAACTTTGCATCTCCTCATTGGTAGATTGCATTTCTTCGTTGGTCGATTTAAGTTCTTCGTTGGATGTTTCCAATTCTTCAATGGTTGACCGTAAATTTGCTTTCGTAGTTTTTAATTCACGTTCAAGTTCCAGAATAAATTTTTCCGATTTCTTTTCATAATGGATTTTCTTAGAAGCCGGCAATTTTTTCTCCGGTAGTACATCCTCAAAAATGAGCAACAAGGAACCCAACATCGCTGCCGGTTCTTTGATCGGTTTCACCGTTAGATTTATTAACTGGAAGCTGCCGTTAGTTTTTACCTTTAATCCTTCGGTGGTTAGTGATTTCCTGCTTGATACAACTTTTCTGATCAATGCCGGAAGTTCTTGTTGTAATCCTTCGCGCGCCATTTCAAAAATATTCATCTTCGCTTCGCCGTGAGTAAGCTCAAGGTATTTGCCGGTTCTTCCATGAATATAAACTATTTCTCCATTTTCAGTAATTATCACACAATTTGGAGAGTAGCTTTGCAGGATTATTTTTTCCGCTATCTGGGTAACGTTTTTTACTTCGTTTTTGTTCATAATAATCTCATTCGTTTTTTCTATTGCTTTCGAGACTGGGAATTCTATAAAAGGTTGTGCTGAGTAAATGGAATCTCTTCTTTTGTAAATTTTCCATTTTTTATCCGCCATTGAAAAGAGATCAACAAAACCGCTTATTGTTTCCGATGAACCGAGGAAAAGTATGCCGTTAGGTAAAAGGCTATAATGGAATATGGGAATTATTTTTTTCTGTAATTCGGTATTTAAATAAATTAAAAGATTGCGGCAGGAGATAAGATCGAGTTTTGTAAAGGGAGGATCTTTGATTACGCTTTGCGGCGCGAAGACCAGCATTTCTCTAATTTCTTTTCGAATATGAAAAATAGTTCCATCGGAAGTAAAGAAGCGGTTCAAACGTTCTTTACCAACATCGGATTCAATTCCTGAAAATGAACCAAGCCGGGCTTTTTCAATCGCGTTGTTATCAATATCCGTGGCAAATATTTGCACGTTGAAAAATTTCTTCGCTTCGTCCATACATTCCCGTAAGGTAATTGCGATGGAGTAGGCTTCTTCACCGGTAGAGCAGCCAGGCACCCAAATTCTTATCTGCTCATTTTCCGGTTTATTCTTTACAATGTCTGAGAATACTTTCTTCAATTTCTCAAAAGATTCGGGATCTCTGAAAAAATTTGTAACTCCAATTAATAGTTCCTTAAACAAGTTTTCAATTTCAACGGGATTTTCCTGGAGAAACCGGATATAATTTGGAACACTATCTAATTGAGCAATATTCATCCTTCTTTCCACACGCCGGTAGATCGTATTTTGTTTGTAAAGAGAAAAGTCGTGACCGGTACGAGTTCTGAGCAGGATGAAAATTTTTTGAAAGGTATCGGGAATTTTGCCATCGGTATTTGCTCTATCTAAAAAAACTCCTTTAACTTTTTGAGATGTATATTTTATTAAATGTTCGGGCATCTCTTCCGGAGGAAGGATATAATCAGCTAACCCGGTTTTGATTGCGCTGCTTGGCATACCGTCGAACTTTGCCGATTTGGGATCTTGAACTATTACCATTCCTAATCCACTCTTCACAGCTTTTAATCCGGCAGTGCCGTCTGAAGCCATACCGGAAAGGATAATACAAATTGCTTTTTCCCCAATATCTGCAGAGAGAGATTTGAAGAAGAAATCAATTGGAAGCCGGAATCCATGCGCCTCAAGAGGTTCTATAAGCTGGATTGTTCTGTGAAGTATTCCCAAATCTCGATTAGCCGGAGCGACATAGACATGATTTGGCTGAATAATCATTCCGTCTTCAGCTTGAAATAATTTCATCTTAGTAGATTTTTGAATTAGTTCCGGCATAATACTTATATGAGTTGGATCTAAATGCGACACTACGATAAAAGCCATACCGGAACTCTCGGTCATATTTTCGAAAAATCTTTCGAGAGCGTCTAGACCGCCTGCGGATGCACCGATACCGACGACATAAAATGAATTATTTGAAGAAGATATTGTTGTGTTATCTTTCTTTTTTATTATCGGAGATTGTTTAGGTATTGATTTCTTCTTCATAGCACCTTTCATATATAAATCATGGTACTTCCAAATCCAAATTAATAAAATGAATTACCTTAGCAGCAGAAGCCGAAATAATTTATTAGGCTGAACCCTTACTCTTTTGAAATTCAATTCATCTAATATTAAATTAATAATTTAATATTCTAAAAACAATCGGATATTATAGAAAGTATTACTGTTATCCAAATCTTTACCCTGCTTCCAACAAATAATATCAATGTTCATCAGCTTTTTTGTTGCATCTTATCTACCCTTGGCCAAATTCCACTTTGTATTTTATCTCCCAACCCGGATAAATCGGAAATCACAAAGAACAAACACTAAAGACCAAAAAAATTCCCCGAAAGATGCTTCGCACAATATCAAATAAAGAAAAATTGAAACAATTTTGCGGGATGTCCTTTGTGTCCCAATTTTGAATTTGGTTATTCATTGTTCGATTCAAAATTTTCTCGTTTAAAAACCCCAAAGCAGCCAACTCTTTTTTGCTTTCTCCATAAGTATTTTAAACCCGGCTGAGCTTTCTCTTAAATTGACGAAAGTAGAATCCCAGTTTTGATCGAAACTGATTTTTGCATCATCCATAAGATTTTTTAATCCTGCTGAACCTTGTTTTAAGTTAACGATAGCCGAATCGAAA
>JALNWB010000003.1 GCA_023231105.1 Ignavibacteriaceae bacterium
AACAAACAAATGAGTACGAAAATTCTACTCGCATTAAAAGCAAGAACATAGCTGTGGAGTGATTCCATTGTCGGTTGAACGATACTTTTCCAAAAATAATAGAGAGTTGCTACCGAGAGGAGAAATGATACCCCGTACGTAAAAAGTATTTTATTTTTTCGTTGAAATATTTCTTTCGGAAAAACCAGGGTGAAATGAAGGAAAAGAGAAGCAAAAAAAGCATAAGCCAAATGAAAAATTATTCTTGATGCAAAACTAATTCCTAAGAAAGAAGAATGATATGTTCCCCAAGTATTAAGAATAATTAAACCGCTTCCTACCATCACCCAATGGTAAATTAGCGTTGGTTTTGTAAGTCCGGTTTTTAAGAGAACAACTATTGGAACAATAATAAATAGAAACCCCGAAATGGAAGCGACAAAAACATAAAACGTTGAATAATAGGGAACGAGGATAATTGAAACATTTTCTTCAGTTGCTCCTTGTAATAATCGGATATCAACTTTTTCTCCGATTTGCGCACCGTCCAGATAGGTTTCAATTTCTTCATTTGAATCAAATTTTATTTTATTGATGGTTAAAAGAACCGCATTCTGTAACGACCAGAATGGTTTAGAGTTTTCTGTATGAACAAGAATTGCATCATTCGATTGAACGGTGTTGAAAGGGAGACCCGGTTTGTGGTAAAAATTTCTTATTCCCCACAAGGAAATAAAAATCAAAAATAGGTCGAGCAATAACAAATACTGTACTTTACGTAAAACATTCAGCATCACGTACACTCAGATTTTTGTTTAGAACTAATTACATAACTCTGACAAAAATAGTTTGTGGAAAGATATATTCAAAAAATAAATTGGTTGTTTCTACAGAATTCAATGTAGATACATGCCATGGCATGTATCTACGTGGTTAAATTTATTTGATTAAAATCATCTTCTTCGTTGCTTGGAAGTTTTGTTTCCCATCGATGGAAACGGCTTTAATGCTGTATAAATAAATGCCTGAAGAAAGTCCAACTCCGTTGAAGTTTACATTGTACGAACCGGTTTGTTTTGTACCTTCATTAAATGTTTTAACAATCTCACCGAGAGTATTATACACGTTTATGCTTACATTACTTTCGTACGGCAAAGCATATTTAATAACCGTTGTTGGGTTAAACGGGTTGGGATAGTTTTGGGATAGGCTATATGTATTTACATCCAATTTGTTACCCCTAATATCTGTAATAATTAAAGTGTAGGTAACATTTACAACAGCGCCATAAATATTGAAGTAATCTGCACGGGCGTTATAAGATAAATCTAAACTTCCTCGTGCGGTTACCCAAGCATTATCCGTCCAATTAAAATATTCTCCTTTTAGCGCATTTCTATTGTTGTCATAAATATAAACAGCTTTCCAATTGCTCAACCAAGTATTATCCTCCCATGTTTCAGATAACTCAGAAATTTCGTCCCCATTGTTGTCATAGGTATAAGTATATCTTCTGCTATTCCCCCAAGTATTATTCGTCCATTTTTCGGTTGACCCTGTAAGCATATTCCCGTTATTGTCATAGGTATAAGAGTCTCTCAAAGAATTCACCCAAGCATTATCATTCCATATTTCATAAATCTCTGTGAGACAATTCCCATTGTTGTCATAAGTATAAGTATCTCTCCAATCATTCCCCCATGCATTATTCGCCCATGTTTCGGATATCTCTGTAACCTCATTCCCATTGTTATCATAGGTATAAGTAAATTTCAAATTATTTTCCCAAGTATTGTTCGACCATGTTTCGTATAAATCTGTAAGCTTATTCCGGTTGTTGTCATAGGTATAAGTATCTCTCCAATCATTCACCCAAGAATTATTCATCCATGTTTCGGATAATTCTGTAAGTCGATTCCCATTGTTGTCATAGGTATAAGTATATCTTAAAGAATACACCCATATATTATTCGTCCATTTTTCTGAAAGATCTGTAAGTCGATTCCCATTGTTGTCATAGGTATAACTATATCTTCTGCTATTCACCCAAGCATTATTCGCCAATTTTTCGGTTAATCCTGTAAGCATATTTCCATTATTGTCATAGGTATAACTATAACGAAGCGTATCATCAATAATAACAGTTACCGGGCGATACTTACTGCCGTTTAATTTAAAAATATTAGTAGAGACTTGCCATGGCAAGTATCTACTAAAGTTTTTTTCATGCATACGAATAGCAGTATCCGGATTTGTCAGTAATCCTTTGCTTTTGTGTATATCCCCAATTGTCGGACGTGGTAAAATGTTTTGCCCGGTTGCCAATACCGTTAATAGAAAAAAGGATAACGCGCTAAGAAAGAAGAAAGATTTCATGTTGGTATTCCTTCAATTCATAAAAAAATAAAATCTTTTGATGTATCTTTTCAAGTTCATAAAATTATTAAAACCGTTGCAGCCTGTTGGCTTTGATTGGACTTCATATCATCTCCACACAAAATGAAAATGAGAAAGAGAAGAAGCAAGAGCGCGTGTGAACCTTTTCGTTTCTTCTAAATATATTTACCAGTAGAATAAACATTTACCAACCCGTTCAAATTTGTCGTTCGTAACTTACAAAAAAATAATTAAACAAAGATATGAAATGGCAAGTCTCTACTTCTCAATCACCTCCGCTAAACCTGCGGGGATAGCAAAATCCGGAAGTTCTTCCTTTAATTTTTTGATATAGACTTTAGCGCGCTCACGGTTGTCAAATTGCATCTCGTACAGTGCGCGTCTTACCAACATAGAACCAATCATATCTTCAACGAAGCTGACGTAATAATTATTTTGTTTCGGAAATCTTACATGAAAATTTGGGTTGTCAGCCGGAACGTACTTGTTCGTTTTCACCACTTTAAAAAAGAAAATATCGGGGACCAATGTTAATCCTTGCGGAAGTTTGAATTCCCCTTTTTGCATTTCATTCATTACCAACTCGGCACCAAGATAAACGGGACGCTTATCAATATTGGTTTCGATCAATCCCTTTAACAGACTTTGATAAAGTTTTTCAAGCAAAACCGGATCAAATTGTCCTTCACGTTCAAATGGAATAAGCGCTTCTTTAAATTGATTGATCGTTGGAGTAACTCCCGAAATAATTTCACTATGGTTTTTATTCAGTTGATTAAAGTACCAACTTCGGCGCAGAAGTTCTTTATCAATAATATGTACATCCGGTCTAAACTTTTCAATCTGCTGAAGATAATAGGCGGGTGAAACAAGAAAATCCCATTGATATGAAATTACCAACGCCTCTTTTTTGCACGATTGTAACGCCGACTTTGTATAATCTTCAAAAAGATAAATATCATGTTGATTGACTTTTCCAAATGAAATGTAGGATTGAATCAAAAGAAAAATTATCAGCAAAGGGATCGGAAGACTGTAACCGAGATGTCTATCCTTCAACAGCAAAAATATTTGCAGAACGCCAAACGAAATAAAAAATGCAACGGAGATATACGCTAAGAGAAAATATGAATCGATATCATTAATGTCATAATTAATTGAATACAAAACCGTCGTTAAAAAAGTAATCAACGTGAATAAAAAGAATTTTTTCCCATGAATGAAAGCCGCAAAGAAACCGATGAAGGTAAGGATTAATCCGATATTAAATTCGGAAGGAAAGTTTCCAATAAAATAAGTGAGCTGTTTTTTAGCCGCCGCCGTTGAAGAGAAAAGCCATACTTGATATTGCTTTCCGGAAATATGACGAAGTATTTTTTCGAGATCAACCGGGTTGCCCCAATTAAGAACGGGATTTTGTCCGGCGCGGATTGGCAAATAAGCATAAAGTAAAACAAGCAAAGGGAAAAATATTGCCAGCATCAAGGCAATGCGCTTGAATGATGCAAAATTAAATCCGAATGTTATAAAGTAAAGATATGCAACAGCGGGCAAGATCAAAATTGTTGTCATGTGATTTGAAAATCCAAACGCCAGAGCAATTGCAAGAAAATACCAATAGTAATGTTTTGGAGTTTCTGTATTATTTGATTTAGTAAACGCCAAAAGAAGAGTATAAATGATAACTGAAATTAAAAATAGATGAAGAGAATAAACTTCAACGGAAGTGCTTTGCATCCAAAAAGTTTTTGATGTCGCTAAAAATAATCCACCGAAAAGCGCCGATAAATATTTTACAAGTTCAGGAATGATAATTCGCTTTGGCATTACAACCGGTGAAGATTTTATTTCTTTCTTCGCTTTGCCGCTCTTTTTCTTTTCTACATCATTCTTCTTTGATTTGAAAAGAGCGATATTATCTATTATAAGTTTAAAGGTGTAAATAAAAACCGAAACTGATCCCGCAGTCCACAAAGCGGCAAGCAAATTTGCGCGGTAAATAATTGAAAAGGGAAGCGGCACTAAAAGAAAAAGATGTCCAAGCACTGTAAATAACGGATAACCGGTAGGATGAGCTATGCCCAACAATGCTTGCACGGTCGCCAATTCACCGGCATCAAGTTGAGTGACGGTTGGCGCAAGTGTAAAAAGATAAAGAATGAATACGGCTATTCCTGCAAGCACACCGTAACTTTTCTTAAGGAATTGTATCATCATTTTTTGAACAAATATTTTTGGAATAACAAATGGATATTGTTTAGCGCTTCTCTTATTTTGGTTTGCAATTCTTTTCTCTCTGCAAAGTTAAGAAATTCCGATAGAGTGAGAAATTCTTCCGAATCAAAAGTTAGCTGATGTTTTTTATCTTCAAACAAAAGAAAGTTGAAAGTATCAATTTGCCGGAAGAGTTCACGCGCAGACAAAAGCGCCTGACATTCTTTTTCAGAGAGAATAGTTTCTTTCTTGAACCGTTGTAAAATTATGTTCGCCGGTTTGTTTCTTAATGATTTGTAAAGGGGAGCGTGTTTCAACAAAAGAAATTGCAGAAGAAAATCTGTTTCGAGCAAACTACCGGTTCCTTTTTTTAAGTTTATGGAAGCATCGCCTAATTTTGAAGATGCAGTTACTTGATTGTGCATTGCAAAAATATCATTTCGCAGTTCGTCTTCATCCAACGATTTAATTTTTTTTGTGATCAGCTTTTCGAATTGAAGGAAAAGATTTTCTTCTCCATAGACAAACGCTAATTTGCACAATGCCTGCATTTCCCAGGTGCGGATTCTATTTTCAAAATAATTTTCGTAACCGTGTAAGTCCCAAACCATTTGGCTGGACTTTCCTTCGGGCCGGAGCCGGCAATCAACTTCAATGGGTGAAAAATCCTTTTGTAACAAGTGAAGAAGTTTTGTTAAAGTTTTTTGCAGCTTGAAATTGTTTGAGGCATTATCGGAAATAAAAAGTAAATCAATATCGGAAGTAAATAAAAATTGTTCTGAAGCCAAACTTCCCTGTACGGAAATAAAAAAGTTCTCGTCTGTTTTTTCTTTTGTGAAAAACATCTCACACGAGTGTCGAAGTTTTGTAACGATCACTTGTGAAAGGAGTTTTGATGCAGCTTCAGGTGAGATCATTTTTAAAAGAACTTGCACGGAAAGCAAAAAATGAATTGCTTTTATTGGTAAATTCACAAGACTTTCAACCGAAAGTTTTTCAAAAACTCTTCCCGATAAAAATAATTCCTTTAGTAATTTATCTTCGGCAAAAAGAGAGACGATAAATCTCCCATACTCGCAAATCAAAAGAAATGCCCCAAAAACTTTTTTGTTTTGGAACATTTCATACCACATTGAAGGAAAATTCTCCTGCCGGATGATTCTTGCAAAATTTTGTAAAATAGTATCGGGAGCTTTTGCGTATGATAAATACTCAACTAAATGCGGTTCAATCCTTCCAAAGTTTGAAATGGTTTGTGAATCAAAAGTTTTTTGGTTAAAAATCCCTTTGCCCGTTTTTAAAAATTGATAATTCCTTTTTGCAGTATGAAAATCTTTGAACGGCAAATTTGAAAATTCTATTGCTTCCTTTTCTTCATGCATAACAGAACAGTAGAATGCATGTACTTTGTTTTTTGTTTCCGCTAATTTGTGGAGGAAAGTTTTCTTATTTCCAAATTCAAAGAACGCAGAAAGTTTGTCTAATATTTCTCCCGATTCGGGAATAGTATGTGTCTGTGCGTCGTTCATCAGTTGAAGGAAATGTTCTATCCTTCTATAAAAAATATAAGCGCCGGAAAGAAAATCGGCTTCGCTCTTTTTTAGAAGTTCACATTTTGTTAATTCATTAATTGCAATTAGCGAATTGCCTGTTTGCAGAGAGGGATGTTTGCCGCCGTTTAACAATTGCAAAGCCTGTAAAGGAAATTCAATATCGCGGATGCCGCCGCGGGAAAGTTTTATGTTTTGTTCGGATTTAATTTTTTCAAGAATATTCTTCCGTAATTTTTTTATTTGTTCTATCGGTGAGAATGAAAAGTTTTTAGGGAAAATAAAACTCGAAATGTAGTTAGCGAAACCGAGATACAACTTTTCATCACCGCCGAGATAGCTTGCTTTAAGCAGCATTTGCCGTTCCCAATCCTCGCCGCGGCTTTCATAATAACGGAGCGTATCTGTGAGTGTTCTTGCAAGAGGAGAATTTTTCCCGTCCGGTCTCAAACGGAAGTCAACACGGAAGAGAAATCCCTTATCTGTTGCCTGCGAGGCTTGTTCAACAAAAAGCTGAATGGCTTGCGTAAGCAGTTCGTGGTATTCTTTCCCGTTTTTTAAAGGGACATTTTTGTCGTAGAAGATCATTAAATCGATATCCGAACTATAATTCAATTCATTGCCGCCAAGTTTGCCGAGCGCTATAATACAGTACTTTCTATTTATTACGTCAAGTTGATATTTTGTTTTAACTTCATCATAACAAATTGAAAAGAGAAGCGCTGAAAGAGTTTTTGCAAGAATGGAAAGATCGTTCGTTGTTTCTAAAACGGTAGCAATTCCAAGATTATCGCGCAGTCCGATGCGCAGCATATATTTTCGCTTAATCGCCTTTATCGCGTTTACTTTTGCGGAAAAAGATTTGAATAAGGAAACGATATTTTCAGTTTCACCGGCAAATTTCTTTTCATCTAAATTTGATTCGAGCGATTCGTTGCTTAATGCCCAATATAAAAATTCCGGATTCCGCACCACGATATCCGTTAAGTAATTACTGAATGAAGCAATACGCAGAAACGCTTTTGAATAATAGGGGTGGGTGAGGCAATCTTTTAAAAAATATACTTTATCAAAAAGCGAGTGAAGCATACGGAGAAGATTACTCTCGGAACCGGCAGTAAAACAAATTTGAGCGGCTTCAGTTTCCCAAGAGGAAAGAAGCGCGTCTAATTCTTTATTAGAAAGGTAACCTACCGTAAACCCGGCGACCGTTTTTACAAGAGTGTCGGAAATATGATTGTGTGTTTTCGTCAAGTAATAATTTTCAAATCATTTATTAGTAACTGCGTGCGTAAAATACAAAATTAGGTTTTTATATTTGCATGAAGAAGAAGATGGTTGAGGGATAATGGTTGATGTTTGATGGAGAATTGGAGATAATTCAATAATCTTGCTATCTTTGGACAAAAATACTTGCTCTACCAAAATCTACCTTTTTTCTCCAAGCGAAATCTTCTTAAATTGTGTACAATAATCTTATTAGTTAATTTTTTTACTCATACGGAGACTTTTGATGCTAAGTTTGTTCAAGAAAATTTTTGGCGATAAAAATACTAAAGACGTTAATGAATTAATTCCCATAGTTGCAGAAATAAATGAAGAATTTGCAAAATTACAAAATTTAAGTGATGACGAACTGCGCAATAAAACAGCAGAGTTCAAATTAAAGCTGCAGGATGAAACCGCAGAAATCCGGCAGAAATTAGAAGAACTGCACCTGCAATTGCAGAAAGACGAGGACTTTGACCGCCAAGCTGCCTACGATCAGGTTGACGCTTTGGAAGACAGCCTGCATAACAAATATGAAGATGTTCTTGATGAACTGCTGCCGCAAGCTTTTGCCGTTGTTAAAGAAACTTGCAAAAGACTCGTTGGAAAATCATGGACGGTAATGGGGAAACATACAAGATGGGATATGGTTCCCTATGATGTACAATTAATGGGCGGCGTTGTTTTGCATCAAGGGAAAATTTCGGAAATGGCAACCGGCGAAGGAAAAACTTTGGTTGCAACACTTCCGATGTACTTGAACGCTTTAACCGGAAGAGGCGTACATCTTATTACTGTTAACGATTACCTCGCTCAACGTGATTCCGAGTGGATGGGAGAAATTTTTAAATTTCACGGCTTAACGGTTGGTGTAATTCTTAATACTTTTTCCCCTGATCAGCGTAAAGAACAATACAACTACGATATTACTTACGGAACAAATAATGAATTTGGTTTCGATTATCTCCGCGACAACATGGCAAGCGATAAAGAATTTCAAGTTCAGCGGGGGCACAATTATGCAATCGTCGATGAAGTCGATTCGGTTTTAGTTGATGAGGCAAGAACGCCGTTAATTATTTCCGGTCCCGTTGAAGTTGATGACCAGCAGAAATTTGATGAGATGAAAATCTTAATTGAAAAACTGCATCGGCTTCAATCAAATTTTGTTTCAAAAATTGCGCAAGAAGCTGAAGATTTAATTGCAAAAGAAAATGATAAAGAAGCGCAAACACAAGCCGGAGTGAATTTACTACGCGCTTACCGCGGTCTGCCGAAGAATAAAAAAATAGAAAAAATGCTTTCCGACCCATCAAATAAAAGATTGATGCAGCAAACCGAAATGGAATATCTGCGCGAAAAAGCCCGCAATATGCACATCATTGATGATGAACTTTTTTTTGTGATTGACGAAAAAAATAATACTATCGATCTAACCGAAAAAGGGAGAGAAGAACTTGCCCGCTTTGGCAAAGGTGATAAAAATTATTTCGTGCTTCCCGATCTGGGAACCGAGATCAGCAAATTTGAACATGATCCTTCCTTAACGCCGGAAGAAAAAATTAGAAGAAAAGATGCGCTTTATCATTTATATGCAGAGCAAAGTGAACGCATCCACACACTACATCAATTATTAAAAGCATTTACTCTTTTTGAAAAAGATGTTGAGTACGTTATTACCGAAGAAGGAAAAATCGCCATCGTTGATGAATTCACCGGGCGTGTTTTGCCGGGGAGAAGATATTCAGACGGTTTGCATCAAGCCATTGAAGCGAAAGAAAGCGTTAAAGTTGAACGCGATACACAGACACTTGCTACGATCACACTTCAAAATTATTTTAGGATGTACAACAAACTCGCAGGTATGACGGGAACTGCCGAAACTGAAGAAAGCGAGTTTCACGAAATTTATAAGTTGGAAGTTGTCGTTGTTCCTACCAACAAACCAAACGTCCGCGATGATCAGGAAGATTCAATTTTTAAAACCAAGCGTGAAAAATTAAACGCAGTGATTGACAAAATTGAAGAACTCCGCAAAATTGGGCGACCGGTACTTGTTGGTACAACTTCGGTTGATGTTTCGGAAACAATCAGCAGAATGCTGAAACGAAAAGGTGTTCCGCATAATGTTTTGAATGCCAAACAGCATAAGAGCGAAGCGGAAATTGTTGAACACGCCGGTGAAATGGGCGCTGTAACAATCGCAACCAACATGGCGGGACGCGGAACGGATATTAAACTCGGCGCCGGTGTTGTTGATCGCGGCGGTTTATTTATTCTTGGAACTGAGCGGCATGAATCGCGTAGAATTGACAGGCAGTTGCGCGGTCGTTCGGGAAGACAGGGTGATCCCGGAACTACAAAGTTTTTCCTTTCACTTGAAGATGATCTCATGCGCCTTTTCGGAAGTGATAGAATTGCTTCTGTTATGGAACGGATGGGAATTCAAGAAGGAGAAGTAATTGAGCATTCGTTAATTACAAAATCAGTTGAACGCGCACAAAAGAAAGTTGAAGAGAACAACTTCTCAATTCGTAAACGTCTGCTGGAATATGATAACGTGATGAACCAGCAGCGTGAAATTATTTACACGAGAAGAAATCGCGCTCTGCAGGGTGATCGTTTGAAAAATGATATCATGGAATATTTACATGAAACTGTTACAGAAATTGTTGCAAGATATTTTGAAGACGTACATGCCGATAAAATTAAAGAAGAAGTGTTGCAAAATTTTCTTGTTGAAGTTAAACTCGAACCTGAAGAATTTGAAACACTTAGCGACAACGGAATTACAAACAGAATTATCACCGCAGTAAAAGATTTTTATGCGCGGAAAGAAGAAATGCTCGGCGTAGATTTACTGGCGCGGATCGAAAGATATTCCGTTCTTTCGGTTATCGATAACCGTTGGAAAGAACATCTCCGCGAAATGGATGATTTAAAAGAAGGGATCGGATTACGCGCATACGGACAAAAAGATCCTTTGTTGGAATATAAAAGCGAAGCATTTACTCTTTTTGTTGAATTGCTTAATCAAATAAGAAATGAAATTGTTTCATTCTGTTTCAAATTTTTCCCGCAAGCAGCCGAAGAACTTCAAGGAAGAAAAAGACCTGCGCGCGGAAGAATTATTGAGACGAAACAAAATACCGACGGAATCGGATTGAAAGGTTCGGGTGGAGATGGCCAACCTGCACAAGCCGGTAAGATGCAGCCGATACGCGTGGAAGAGCATGTTGGGAGAAATGATCCGTGTCCATGCGGCAGCGGGAAAAAATATAAACATTGTCACGGTTAAGTATTCAAGGAAAAAGTCATGAAAAAAATTGAAGCTATTATTCGTCCCTTCAAGCTTGATGATGTTAAAGAAGCTCTTCTTGAAGAAGGAATTAAAGGATTAACCATTTCTGAAGTTCGTGGTTACGGAAGACAAAAGGGGCATAAAGAGACGTACCGCGGAAGCGAATACCGGATCGAGTTTGTCCCGAAAATCAAAATTGAAATTGTTATACCGGACAATAAATTGGAAAAAGTTATCGGAGCAATTATCCGTACTGCAAAAACAGGACAGGTAGGAGACGGAAAAATTTTCATTTCGGATATTTCGGATGTTATTCGTATCCGCACTGAAGAATCAGGAGAAGAAGCGCTTTGAAAATGAAAAACACATCAAAAAAAATATTGTTCTTGCTTTTTTTTGTGATCTCATTTTCTACATTTCAAGGGTGCGGAGTTTGGAATGATTTTACAACCTATTTTAATCTTTATTATAACACCAGCAGTCTCTTTAATGAAGCTGAATCGGCAATTCAAAAAGAGCAGAAAGACATTTTTGCCTTAACCGAACCGAACGTCCCTTCATCCGCTTCCGGCTCTTTAAACAAAGTAATTGAAAAATGTTCAAAGATACTCCAGTTTAATTCTGAAAGTGCGTTTGTTGACGACGCTCTTTTTATGCTTGGGAAATCATTCTATTATCAAAAAAATTATTTGAAAGCGTTACGAAAATTTCAAGAACTGATAGCAAAACAGTCTGAGAGTGAATATGTTCCCGAAACCGAATTGTGGATCGCGAAGACTTATTTTCAATTAAAAAACTTTTCAGCAGCAGACAAGCTTTTATTGCAGGTTATTGAAAAATCAACTGCGGATAAAGAGGACGAGCTTTTTGTTAAAGCGACCATCGTAAAAATAAAATTTGAGATCGGTGCGGAAAAATATTCCGATGCGGTTAAATCACTTAAAAGTTTGGTTAATGTTTCAAGTGACGGAGAAATAAACGCCCAGGCAAAATATCAAGAGGGGGAACTGCTTGTTCGTCTTGATGATAAAGAAGAAGCGGCTAAAGCTTTTGCAGAAGTGAGCAACTATTCCCCAACATTTGAAACCGAACTGAACGCAAAAGTGAATTACGGAAAAATAATTCGTTCGCTTGGGAAAGAAGATGAAGCCTTAGAATTATTCTTAAATTTACTTTCGAAAGAAAAAAATTCAACTTCGTTTGATCTGCTGAATTTTGAAACCGGCTATACCTATTTGTTAAAGAAAAAATACGAAGATGCACTCACGTATTTCGGAATAGTAGATACCGGATTTACTAATTCAACCGCTGCCGGGCAAGCCCGATTTGAAATGGGATATATTTACGAAAAAATCTATTCCAATTTCGACAGCGCTTCTATCTTTTATCTAAAGGCACAATCTGCTCCTTCCACTGAAGAATATGCACCGTTAATAAAAAACAAAGCGTCGGTTTTTTCGAAGTATGACAGATTGAATGGCGAGCAAGCAGAAAATATTCAAAAATTAAAATATGTAACCGATTCCACATTGTTTGCGAAGGATTCTCTTGAATTTGTTATCGCAGATTCACTTGCCAAAATAGCTTTGCTGGAAGATCAAACGCAAAATGTTCAGCAGCAAAATCCACAACAGGGAAGAACTAGAAATTTTGGATCTACAAAAAATAGTGAATCAACTTCTTCGGATACTAAAAAAAGTGTGCAGTTGAAAGCTCCGGTGAGACCAAACATTTCAGGGGATTCAATAAAAGTGTTGTTAGTGAAAACCAAATTTGATTTGGGCAATCTTTTCTATACCGAACTTGACTGCCCTGATTCCGCCTTCTTTTATTACAACGATTTAGTTGAGCATTATGAATTGCAAAGTCAAAAACCGCAGGTGCTGTATGCTCTGGCAAATTATTATTTGGCGAGAGATACGATAAAGGCTGATAGTCTATTAAATTATATTTATGCCAATTATCAACATGAAAGTATAGTGAATGCGGCGGCGGAAATTTTGAAAAAACCCAAAATTGATTTGAAATATGATCTCGCAAAAGATTTGTATCGCGAAGCGGAAGTGCTGATGCAAAAAGATGAAATAAAATCTTCGCTGCAAAAATTCCTAACAATTTATGAAAAGTATCCTGTCTCGGAATATGCCGCAAAATCTTTGCTTGCAAGCGGATATCTTTTAGAAGAAAAATTAAAACTTCCGGATTCCGCAGCGGTTGTTTACGACAGCCTTGTAACGAAATATCCAACGACGGCATTTGCGCAGAAAGTTTCACCAAAACTTCAGACGTATAAAAAAGAAAAAGAACGAATTAGAGTAGCGCTTGAAGATTCTCTGAAAAAAATTGCAGTGGAAGAAATAAAAAAGAAAACAGAGGATTCTCTTAAAGTTGAAATGGAAAAAATAAAAAAGAAGTCGGAAGATTCTCTTAAGCTTGAGTTGCCGAAAAATCCGGTTAATGCAGCAGACTCATTAAAAACAATTGAAACTCCAAAGAAAGAAACACCGGCTGCCCCGGATTCTTTACGGAAAGAAGAAGGAGCAATTCCACCGCAGGCAAATTTACTTTTTCAATTGAAAGGAAATAAAGAAAAGTTTTTTTTGCGGGAAGACCGGCGGCAGTTTTTGTTTTTTCGAACTTCTTCTACTTTTTCTATCTAATACATACGTTTAGTTGAAAGAAAATTATGGAATTAGGATTTCTCCTTGAAAAAATTCTTCCCTATTTAAAAAAGAGGAAAATTCTTTCCATACTTCTCTACGTCATTTTCATTTTCTATTTCAGTCTTCCCGCGTTTCAAATTCCTTTACTTGAATATCAACCTACATGCGTTTCATCCTTGATGGAACAGCGTGCAGTTGAGCATGCAATGATTTTCTACCCACATCAAAGCTGGTCTTCTTTCGGCGCAATAAATCAAAATCTTTTTCGCGCAATTGTTTCAATGGAGGATGGGAATTTTTTCAATCATAAAGGAGTTGATTGGGAAGAATTGGAGAAATCCATGAAGCTTAATAAAAGAAGAAGAAGGGCGGCGCGCGGTGGAAGCACAATTACAATGCAGCTTGCTAAAAATCTTTATTACACAACAAACAAAAGTGTTTTCAGGAAAGCGAAAGAATTGCTCACAACTTTCCGTATCGAAAAAGAAGTGAGCAAAAAAGGAATTCTCCATCAGTATGTTAATATTATTGAATGGGGCGACGGTATTTTCGGAATTGAAGAAGCAGCTGATAAATATTTTGGTAAAGAACCGGGTGCGATAACAACAAACGAATGTGCAAAACTTGCGGCGGTAATTCCGTCACCTTTGGTTCATCAACCGAATGTGAATTCCGGTTATGTTCAGCGCCGTTCGGGAATTATCCGCGGAAGACTTGGCGATGTAATCCTCTTTCCCGAAAAATGAAAAAAAGAGAATTGCTTCAATTGATCGAGGAGGGGGAAAATCTTTACACCGAATTTAAACGCCAATTTTCATCTCATGAAAAAATTGCGAAAGAGTTAATAGCGTTTGCCAATACCAAAGGTGGAAACCTCATCATTGGCATTGATGATGATAAATCAATTTACGGAGTTGCCAGCGAAAAAGGAGAAGCGGAATTAATAAAAGAAACCGCCGAAAAATTCTGTGAGCCGCCGATAAACTTTTCTCTCTCTTATTTTTCAGTTGATCATAAAGAAATTGTTGTTGTTGAAGTTCCCGAATCTTTGCAGAAACCACACCGACTTCAAGATTATAAAAAAGAATTAGAAACCGGTTCGGCAGAAGTTTACGTCCGTGTAAATGATAAAAGCGTTCTTGCAAGCAAAGAGATGATACGAGTATTGCGTTCAACTTCCGGTAATGCAAAATTGACAAAGTATGTTATAGGAAATTTTGAGAAAGCGGTATTCACTTTTCTTGAAAAGGAGGAAACGATCTCAGTAAAACAATTGAGCGAGCTGTTAAACATTTCGGAGCGAAGAGCTTCGCGAACGCTTGTAAAGATGGTTCGCGCGCAACTACTATTTATCCATACAAAAGAAAACGGGGAGGATTATTTTACGTCTGCGATGTAATCCATCAGCCCCAATCGTTTAATCCTGCATTTAAGTTTGACCCACCTTTTCAGATTGAAAGATTTTTATCTTTTATTTTTTATCTTGCACCACCTAATTCAATCTTATTTGTATGTTTAAGAAAATTTGGCTGAGTAAAAGTGAAAATATTTGAACGACATACGTTTCTCTTTGGTAAAAGAACAAGCCGCAGAAATGCAATTTTAATTTCCCGGCTCGTTTTTGTTTTACTCTCCCTGGTTGTACTGAACTCAATCCTTTTCAATTATTTAATGCGTCTTGAGAACAGACATTATAGTTTGGCAACATCTATTTATTGGACGGTAACCAACATGTCAACTCTTGGGCTGGGGGATATTACTTTTCAGAGCGATCTTGGAAGACTGTTTAATGTTTTTGTTTTGCTTTCGGGATTAACATTCATCATCGCTTTGGTCCCATTTACATTCGTAAAACTTTTTCAATCTACGGAAAGAATTCACCGCGAGCTTACACACACGATAAAAGATCATGTAATTTTAACTCATTACGATCACGTTTCGCAAACACTCATCAGAAAATTGAAACAATTTAAAGTCCCTTACGTTCTTCTTATTCCCGATCTAAAAGAAGCTGCAGAGCTAACTGATAAAGGATTCAATATCGTATCGGCAGAGCTAGATGACCGGGAGACTTACAAAAAAGTGCAGATCAATCAATCAGCCGGAGTTGTATTAACGGGAAATCATTTTGTTAACACTTCGGCAACGTACGCAATTCGCCAGGTTACTAAAGAAATTTCAGTGGTATCAACAGCCGATTCCGACGGCGCTGAAGAAGTGCTTCTTTCTTCCGGTGCAACCAACGTTATCAAACTTGGCGAGATGATGGGAAAATCGTTGGCAAGAAGAATAACCGCCGGTGATGCGCTCGCCCATGATATTGAATTTTTTGACAAACTTAAAATTGCCGAAGCGACAGTTAAGGGCACTCCACTTGCGAACAAAACCTTGAGAGAATCAAAATTGAGAGAACTTGCCGGTGTTTCGGTTGTTGGCGTCTGGAACGAAGGAAAATTTTCTCTCGCAAAAGCAGATACAAAAATATCTGAACGCTCCGTTCTCGTTCTTGCCGGTTCACCCGAACAAATTGATATGTATAATGAAATGTTCTGTATTTACAACGTTGCAAGTGGACCGGTACTGGTTATCGGCGGAGGAAAAGTTGGGCGAGCGGTTGGAAAAATTCTTGATGAAAGGGAAATCGATTATAAGTTAATTGAAAAGGATGTTAAGCTTGCCGTGTCCGATAAATATATTACAGGAGATGCATCCGATAAAGAATTGCTGCTTCGTTCCGGTTTAATGACTTCTCCTGCAGTAGCAATTACTACGGAGGATGATAACATGAATATTTTTCTTACAACGTTGATTAGAAAATTTAGACCCGACATTCAAATCATTAGCCGGGGAAAATTAGACAGAACGGTTGAATTACTCTACCGAGCCGGGTGCGATTTTGTAATGTCCTACGCTTCGATGGGAGCGAACAGCATTTTTAATCTTCTTAAAAAAGGAAATATTTTAATGATCGCGGAAGGGGTTGATGTTTTCAAAGTCGAAGTTCCGAGAACGCTTGCCGGTTTAACAATTCGCGAATCATCCGTTAGAGAAAAAAGCGGTTGCAGCATTGTAGCGCTTGCTTCGGAAGATGATATTAAGATCAACCCGAATCCCTCAACGCTAATAGAAGAAGGGCAATCAATTATTCTCATCGGCAACTTTGACGCAGAGACGAAATTTTTTGAGCAATTTGTAGATAGAAATTAAAGATGGGAAAATTACTCTTCTTTATAAGTCAAATCAAATATCTTTCTCAACTCAAAAATTGCAATGCCGTATGCTACGGCAACGTTCAAGGACTGTTTAATTCCATATTGGGGAATTTCAATTGCAAAATCGCATTCATCTAAAATTTTTTGAGATACTCCAGTAATTTCATTCCCAACAATTAAACAAAGAGGAAATTGCTGCGGGGAAACTTCGTAATACATTTTTGGAGTTTCCGTTAATTCGAGAGCGCAAATTTTATATCCCTCTTTTTTAAGTTGATGAATAACCGCTAACGCATCCTTATGAAACTCCCACTTAACACTGTTTGTTGAACCGAGAGCAGTTTTCAAAATTTCTTTATTCGGCGGATGTGGTGTGTAACCGGTTAAAATAAGTTTGTCGATCTGCGCACCGTCTGAAGTGCGGAAGACCGATCCGACATTGTATGTGCTTCTAATGTTATCAAGCAGCGCAACAACCGGAAGTTTTTTTACTTCGTGGAGAGTATCAAGCGTACTTCGATTCTGAGAAATTTCGTCGTGGGTAAGTTTTTTCATTTTGATTTTTTCTTATTTGAACTTCACGGCAAGTTGTCCACATGCGGCGGCAATATCATCACCTTGTGTTTCTCTCACCATCACAGTTACGTTATTATCCCGTAAAATTTGAACGAAGTCGTCAATTCGTTTTTTTTCTGTTGGGAAAAGTGAAGCCGAAAATCCGGTTGGATGCATGTGCTGCAATGAGTTAAAAGGAATTACATTTATCTTTGAAGGAATTTGATTCGTTAATTTTATTAATGCTTTAATATCTTCATCTCTGTCATTCAAACCCTTCAACATAATATATTCAAACGTGATGCGCGTTTTGGTTTTCTTGGCGTAATGGGTAACCGCTTCCAAATTATCTTTAAGCGGATATTTTTCATTGATCGGCATGATCTTCGAGCGGGTTTTTTCAAAGCAAGAATGAAGCGAAAAAGCTAACTTCGCTTTTAATCCGGAGTCGGCAAGCTCAACTATTTTTGGAGCAATACCCGCGGTCGAAACCGTAATTTTTTTTAGACTGATTCCTTTGGTTAATTCCTCTGAAAATATTTTAAGTGAATTTAATGTGGCGTTGTAATTCAGAAGCGGTTCACCCATTCCCATATAAACGATATTTGAAATATCTCTTTCGGAGTGCTGTTGCGCTAATAGATACTGATCGAAAATTTCCCCGGCAGAAAGATTTTTTTTGTAACCCATTAATCCCGTTGCACAAAATTTGCAATCAAGAGGGCAGCCTACTTGCGTTGAAATGCAGAGTGTATTCCGTTTCTCATCGGGAATAATCACCGATTCAATTTTATTCCCTTCCTCGGTTTCAAAGATCAGTTTTTTTGTCCCGCTGGTTGAGGTTTCCGATGCGGCAAAGTTCAAAGTGATAAGTGAATAATTTTCTTTCAGTTTATTGCGAAGTGGTTTTGAGAGATTTTCCATCTTGTCAAAACTCGTTACGCGGTAATTGTACATCCAGTTAAAAACCTGCAATGCGCGGAACTTCGCTTCTCCTATTTCGAGAAAGAGAGCTTGGAGTTCTTCGAGCGTTAATCCTTTTAGTTGTGTTTTATTTTTGTTCATGCTTCTTTGTAAAATTTGAAGTACAATATACCGATTTAAGAAATGGGTAAAAAAACAAGGATTAAACAGTTTTTAAAGACTATCAAAACAATAATATTTTTTATATTTTAACAAGTGAATTTAAAAGGTTACAAAATGAAATCTTACACTGCAATAATTGAAAAAGACCAAGACACCGGTTTGTACGTAGGTTATATACCTGGATTCCCGGGCGCCCATTCTCAAGCAGAAACTCTTGAAGAACTACGAACAAATTTAAGTGAAGTGATTGAAATGCTGTTGGAAGACGGGGAACCGAAAATTGAGAGTGAGTTTATTGGAATTCAAAATATAAAAGTAGCTTAAGATGGGTAAAATCCCGGTACTTAAACCACAAATTGTTTTGAAGAATTTATTGAGAATTGGGTTTTTGGAAATCCGACAAAAAGGATCGCACAAACAATTGCGTCATCCAGATGGAAGATGTACAACAATTCCTTTTCATCCAGGAAGAGATATTTCCCCAATTTTACTAAAACAAATACTCAAAGACGTTCATTTAACGATTGAAGAATTTTTACAGATATAATAACTGAATAAACAGTGGAGTAAACTGTTACTCCGATTTTTATAATCGCCACAAGCGGTTGGAAAATCTTTCTTTCAAATCACAAAAGGATAAAATTATGAATTTCGATTTCACCGAAGAACAATTGATGATTCAGCAGACTGCAAAAGAGTTTGCCGAAGCCGAAATAGCTCCTTCATCTATTCACCGCGATATTAATGCGGAATTTCCTCACGAGATTATTAAAAAACTTGGAGAACTTGGTTTTCTCGGTATGATGGTTTCTCCCGATTACGGCGGCGCCGGAATGGATACCGTCAGCTATGTTTTGGCGATGATGGAAATTTCAAAAGTTGATGCAAGTTGCGGCGTTATTATGTCGGTTAATAATTCGCTTGTTACCTGGGGACTTGAAACCTACGGTTCGGAATTCATAAAACAAAAATATTTAATACCACTCGCAAAAGGAGAAAAGCTTGGAGCGTTTGCTTTATCTGAACCTGAAGCAGGAAGCGATGCTACAAATCAACGTACACTCGCACATCGTGAAGGAGATTATTTCGTTCTTGACGGAATAAAAAATTGGATCACTAACGGACAGAATGCCGATTACTATTTGGTAATGGCGCAAACCGATGTTGAAAAAAAACATAAAGGGATTACAACTTTTCTCGTTGAAAAGGGAACTGAAGGTTTTGAGCAGGCAAAGAAAGAAGATAAACTCGGAATAAGAAGTTCCGATACTTGCTCCTTAACTTTTACAAATTGCAAAGTTCCATTAGAAAATATTATTTGGGAAGAAGGGAAAGGATTTAACTTTGCAATGAATACCTTGAACGGCGGAAGAATTGGAATAGCCTCGCAAGCTTTGGGAATTGCCGTCGCTTCGCTTGAAGCTTCCATTAACTATGCAAAACAGAGAAAAGCTTTCGGAACCGAAATTGCAAATCACCAGGCAATTCAATTTAAAATTGCAGAGATGGCAACCAAAGTTGAAGCAGCAAAATTGCTAACGTTGCAAGCCGCTGCTTTGAAAGACGCGCACAAACCGTACGTTAAAGAATCGGCAATGGCAAAATATTATGCTTCTAAAATTTCTGTTGAATGTGCCTTGGAAGCGATTCAAATTCACGGCGGTTACGGCTACGTTCGCGAATATCTTGTTGAACGCTACTTACGCGATGCAAAAATTACAGAGATTTACGAAGGGACAAATGAAATTCAACGGATCGTAATTGCAAGAAGTTTATTGAGTGAACATTGAAAATTGTCTGGTTGATTCTTGTTTTTTCTTTTTCACTTTTTGCTCAGACGGATTGGCAGCGTTGGCAGAAATCGGAAATCAATTATGCTGAAAAGATTGATGATCCCGAGCGAAGCTATTCGTTACGCGCTGATAATCCGTTTGAGTTTCTTTTAAAAACTGCGGCGGTAACTTACTGGTTTTTTATTTCTGATGTAGATGGTGACAATTGTCCGTTTGATCCTTCATGCTCATCATTCTTTTTAGAATCTGTAAAAGCCACGAACATTGTTGAAGGAACGTTAATGTTCGCAGACCGCTTTACACGCGACTTTAACGTCTTTAACCGGAGCAATTACCGGATAACAAATAGAGGAAGACTTGCCGATCCTCCAGAAAAATATTTGCTTTCAACTGCTCGTCCAAAAGTTAAGTGATGCGACGAATATTCTTTATGGGATTGCTCTCACTTTTCCCATCAATTTTGATTTCGCAAGATGACGGATTATTCACTCCCGAAAAGAGAAAAGCTTTTGCCGATTATTTGTTTTGCGAAAAAGATTTCCTCCGCGCTGCAGAAGAATATGAAGCAGTTAACAGTGATAATCAAAACGATTCGCTTAAGTATAAAATTGGATTATGTTTCTTAAAAATGGGTGAGTACGAAAAAGCGAAAAACGATTTTTCCCGGTTAAGAAATTCTTCTCTCGGAGAAGAAAGCAAGTTGCTTATGTTGAAAATTGCTTTCTTCCAAAACGATGGAAACAAAGAATCAACGGAACCTTCATTCAAAAACGAAGCATACAAAACAGCATCACTTCGTTTAGCTTCGGCGATAAAAATTAAGGAGAGAATCACTCAAACAAATCTTATCTCGCTTGGAAATATGCTTGATGAAAACGACAAGGTAGATTTTAATAATATTTTTTCGAATAAAGAGCGATGGCAACGAAAGAGTCCATTTGCAGCTGCTTTATTTTCGGCAATGGTTCCCGGTGCGGGGAAAATATATACAGAAAATTATGGAGACGGAATTACTTCATTTATCGTAACGGGACTTTTTGCTTTTCTTGCGTATGATAATTTTCGCGCGCATCATAATACGCGAGCGTGGATATTTACCGGAACCGCAGCCTTCTTTAACGCCGGGAATATTTATGGTTCCTATATTTCTGCACGCAATTATAATTTAGAAAGAGAAGAAGAACTGAATAATGAATTCGATTCGTTCTTGAATTCGAAAAATTATTTTGTTCCGAAAGAAATTGAAGGAAGTTGTAAGTGAAATCACGATGGCTTCTTTTCATTTTAGAGATTTTCTTTCAACAAGGATTCGCACAAATCCAACTTGAGAAACAATTGGCTTTTGCAGAATCTCTTTTTGCACAAGAAAAATATTTTGATGCGATCACAGAAGCTAAGCGGTTATCATTTTTTGATTCGACAGATCAATATTCATTTAAAGCAAACAACTTGATTGCGGAATCTTATAGACAGGGAGGCAAACTTTCCGAAGCCGTCCACTATTTTACAAGAGCAGAGATAAGTTCGCACGATAAGATGGAATTGTTCTCTACCAAAATTGAAATAATTAAAATTAACGTTCTTCGCCGTGCTTTTTATTTAGCAGATCATCAATTGAATGAATTGGAAAAAGACCAAAGATTTACGGCGGAGAATTCTTCTCTTCAATATTGGCGCGGGTGGAATTATCTTTTTCATGATGATTGGCAGAAAGCCGCTGAGGTATTCGGCAAAATCGATTCTGTCGCAACATTAAAAAATATTTGCGAAGAAGTGCAAAAGAAAAAATATTCCGTTAGTTTTGCCAGGGGAATTTCAATAGCTTTGCCGGGAGCCGGACAATTTTATACCGGCAATTATGTAAGCGGAATTTTATCGCTCGGTTGGAATGTCCTTTTCGGATATTTAACCGTGCAGGCTTTTTCCGCTGAAAGAATTTTTGATGGGATGGTAGTTGGAACTATGCTTTGGCTTAGATTTTACAACGGTAATCTTTCCAATGCCGAAAAATTTGCAATAGAGAAAAATGAACTTATTAAGAATGAAACTTTAGACTATTTACAAAAAAATTATCAAGGACTTAAACCGTGAAATTAACAGAAGACAAAATAAGAGAATTATCTATTCAAGCGATCTCTGAACTCGGTTCAAACGCTTCTCCGGATGCAGTTAAAAAATTAGTTGAAGAAAAAATCCGCAGTTCAAATGATTTCCCCGAAGGTGAGATGAATTTAAGTTCCGGCAGAGTAATTCTAACGTCGTTTGGTTTGAATACCACCGGAATTGTCAGTTCAATTTCTGCAGCATTGAGTGAGGCGCAATGCGACATACTTGACATCTCGCAAAAAATTATGCAGGAATTTTTCACGATGATCATGATGATCGATATAACAAATTCGCCAAAAGACATAAAAGATTTGCAAGAAATAATGAAAAGCATTGCCGAAAGACTCAAAGTGAAAATCTATCTCCAACACGAAGATGTTTTCAGATTTATGCATCGTATTTGAGGGTTGTTAGTAGCCGGTTGTTGGTTGAATGGAAAAGACAAACTTTGAAAAACTAGACGTTTACAAATTATCGGAAAAACTATCAGATATTATTTGGACTATTGTTTTTTCATGGGCTCCATTTGCTAAATCAACAATTGGTGTACAACTTGTTAAAGCCGCAGATAGTATAGGCGCAAATATTGCTGAAGGAGCAGGAAAAGGGAGCAGTCTTGATAATAAAAGATTTGCAAAAATTGCGCGTGGTTCTCTTTTTGAAACGAAACATTGGTTAAGAAGATCAGTAAAAAGAAATTTTTTGAAGAAAGATGAGATTGAAAAATTAAAAGAAATCATTGATGAACTTAGTCCACGATTAAGCGCTTATATAAATTCAATAAAAAATTAATCAACATACAACTAACCACTAACTACATACAAAACCATGCCCTACGAATTTGATGAGATACTTGAAACGATTAAAATGACGGAGATCGAGCATTTCGATATCCGCACGGTAACAATGGGAATCAGTCTTCGCGATTGTGCCGATCGAAACATCTCAATCACCACACAAAAAATTTATGAAAAAATCCTCCGCTACGCCGGAAACCATGTAAAAAACGCGCAAGAAATTGAGAGACGCTACGGAATTTCAATTGCAAATAAAAGGGTTTCAGTTACTCCAATTTCAATAATTGGCGATGCTTTTGGTCAAGAAGAATTTTTGAAAATAGCCGAAACGCTCGATAAAGTTGCCACAGAAATCGGGATAGATTACATCGCCGGATATTCCGCACTCGTTCAAAAAGGATTTACAAAAGGTGAATTGGAGCTTATAAAATCTATTCCGAAAGCGCTTTCACAAACGCAAAAAGTTTGTTCCAGCGTAAATGTTGCATCAACTAAAGCCGGAATAAATATGGATGCCGTCAATTTGATGTCGAACATCATAAAAGAAACTGCGGAAAAAACAAAGGAAAGAGATTCGGTTGGCTGCGCAAAGCTTGTTGTTTTTTGTAATGCTGTTGAAGATAATCCTTTTGTCGCGGGAGCTTTTCATGGAATTTCCGAACCGGAAGTTACGCTTAACGTTGGTATCAGCGGACCAGGAGTGGTTTTGGATGCAATCAAAAATGCAGGTGGAATTGATTTTCAAAAGTTATCTGAGTTGATTAAAAAAACGATGTTTAAAATTACTCGCGCTGGTGAATTGATCGGCAGAAAAGTTGCCGAGAAAAATAACGTTCCATTTGGAATAGTTGATATTTCTCTGGCGCCAACTCCGGCGGAAGGAGATAGCATTGCCGATATTTTAATCGCAATGGGCGTTGAAGATGTCGGCGCTCCCGGTACAACTGCAGCGCTGGCAATGTTGAACGATGCCGTAAAAAAAGCAGGATTGATGGCAAGTTCATCAGTGGGCGGAATGAGCGGCGCTTTTATTCCCGTTAGCGAAGATGCCGGAATGATCCGTGCTGTTGAAAAGGGACATTTATCGTTAGAAAAATTAGAGGCGATGACCGCAGTCTGTTCGGTTGGGCTCGACATGGTCGCGGTTCCTGGAAACACTTCGGCTGAAACGCTTGCCGGAATTATGGCTGATGAATTTGCCATCGGAATGATAAATGATAAAACCACAGCCGTAAGAATAATTCCCGCTGTTGGTAAAAGTGTTGGCGATTATGTTGATTACGGCGGACTTCTTGGCAGAGCGCCAATTATGCCGGTAAGAGAACTTTCCTCTAAAGCCTTCGTCTTAAGAGGGGGAAAGATTCCCGCTCCGATTAGAAGTTTAACAAATTAAATTTTTAATGGATGATTGTTAATTATCGAAGAAAGTTTATATTTTAGACATAAAATAATTCACAAAGCAGCAACAAGTTCTAAACCCTAACTAAAAAAGAGGATTCAATGAAAAAAAGTGTACTTATTGGGCTATCTATCGGGGGCGCACTATTATTGGGAGTAATCTTGTTAGTTATGTGGGGTGTTCGTTCTTATAATAATCTCGTAACCTTAAGCGAAGATGTAAATAAAAGCTGGAGTCTTGTAGAAAATCAATATCAAAGAAGACTTGACCTTATCCCAAATTTAGTAAATACAGTAAAGGGCTATGCAAACTTTGAAAAACAAGTCTTGACGGATGTTACTAATGCTAGAGCAAGCGCAAGTTCGATGCAGGTTACAAAGGAAGTTTTAAATGATCCTCAGGCATTTCAGAAGTTTCAGCAAGTACAGGGACAGTTAAGTGGCGCATTATCAAGGTTATTGGTTACCGTTGAAAACTATCCCGCACTTAAAGCAAATGAAAACTTTCTTCAATTGCAAGCGCAATTAGAGGGAACCGAAAACCGTATTTCGGTTGAAAGAAGAAAATTTAACGAATCTGTTCAAATATATAATACCACTATAAAGAAATTTCCAACCGCATTTTTTGCAGGAATTTTTAATTTTAAAGACAAACAATATTTCCAAGCAGTTACCGGGGCTGAAAACGCTCCAAAGGTAGAATTTTAGTTTAAATGAAAAAATTACTTTTTATCTTTCTTATTTCTTTCGCCTTTGCCTTTTCAATAAAGGCTCAAGGTGAACTGCCGACTTTAAAATATTTGGCTACGGATTTAACTAATACACTTTCTGCGGATGATATCCTCAATTTAAACCGGATATTAAGTTCGTTCCAAGATTCAACTTCCAACCAACTTGTTTTTTTGATGATCTCGACTCTTAATGATTATCCGATTGAAGAATACGCTAATCAAGTTGCGCAAAAAAATAAAATCGGAACAAAAAAAAACGATAACGGAATACTTTTTCTTGTCGTTAAAGATGATCATAAAATTAGGATTGAAGTAGGTTACGGGCTTGAGGGCGCTTTACCGGACGCAACCAGCAATTCAATTATTCGGAATGAAATTCTTCCCTTATTTAAAGAAGATAATTACTCCGCAGGAGTTTTAGCAGGTGTTGGCGCAATTATAAAAGCCACAGTTGGCGAATATAAAAATGATTCTCCCAAAAGAAGGAATGAAAAACCCGGTTTTCTAAATTGGCTCATTCCATTTTTGGTTATTATTTTTTCGTTCCTATTTAGAGGAAGAAGAAGCCGCGGTGTTTATCTCGGTGGTGGCTTTGGAGGCGGATTCGGTGGTTCAAGTGGTTTTGGAGGATTTGGAGGAGGAAGTAGTGGTGGCGGGTTCGGCGGATTCAGCGGCGGTGGCGGTAGTTTTGGCGGCGGAGGCGCAAGCGGAAGCTGGTAACTAGCAATGAACTTGGTTTTAACAGATGAATCCAAGAACTTACTTTGTTTTAAATTTCAGAATTAATAGCGGTATTAAT
The DNA here is from genome assembly GCA_023231105.1 of Ignavibacteriaceae bacterium. GTDB lineage: Bacteria > Bacteroidota > Ignavibacteria > Ignavibacteriales > Ignavibacteriaceae > UBA1563. The sequence goes on from JALNWB010000003.1 coordinate 25,851, forward strand.
GTTATACACAATTCAAAATATAAAAGAACGTTTCTCAATTGTATCCGATGATGTAGAGAAATATCTTAAGATTAATAAAATTAAGATAGATGATAAGGGACGAATTTCGGAAAAATCATATTTGATACTTCTGGATTTATTTTCAAATCAGGAGAAATTTGAAAACGGAAATAATAATGGGAAATCAGAAACTTTTTTAAATGGACAAAAAATCCAGATTAATCAGAAACCTGTTTATGAAAGTCAAGACCAAAGGATTTCATTGTTTCAAGATGATGCAATTAGTTTCTTAAAGAGTTTACAACCGGACAGTGTTGATATTATTATTACTGACCCAGCATATTCAGGAATGAATCAAAGATTAAAGCTTGGTCGTGGGAAAATTATAGGGAAATATGCTGATGCAGGAAAAGATGGTGCAAAATGGTTTGAAGAATTTCACGATACTAAAGAAAACTATAAATCATTCTTAGAGCAATGTTATCGCGTGTTGCGAAATAACCGCCACATTTATATCATGTTTGATTCTTATTCCCTGCTTTCACTTGCTCCGATTGCCCGCAATGTGTTTGAAGTTAAAAATGTTTTGTGCTGGGACAAAGCAAATATCGGATTAGGTCATTATTTCAGGAGACGGCACGAATTTATTTTATTTGCAAGTAAAGGTAAAAGACATTTGAACTCTAGAAATATTCCTGACGTATGGAAAATAAAAAGAGTTAGTGCCTCGAAATATCCGACACAAAAGCCTACAGAAGTCTTTGAATTAATGCTTAAAGGAAGCGCTGAAAAAGATTTTGTTGTTTGTGACCCTTTTGTTGGAAGTGGGTCATCTGCTATTGCTGCAATAAAATCTGGCTGCAAGTTTATTGGATGTGATACTTCTGAAAAAGCAATTTCAGTTTCAAAGGAAAGAATTAAACAGTTTTTGAAAACCAAAACGGACTTGTATCAAAAAACCTCCCTTTTGGGTGATGATGAAGCAATAACAAAATTATTTTTAAATGGCAAATCTAACTAAAACACGAACTGTATTTGGTTTTACTTCGCCGCGAACAATTGAAAAAATTATTCCTGAAATTCAGATTTTAATTGATTCGTTTTCTGGGCAGAAATGGAATACAGAAACACAAATTGCTTTTTTTCACGAATTATTTAAGTCTGAGTTTTATGAAGGCGATAAAATGCCCGATAATATATCTCTTGCCGCAAGAGATAGAATTACAAGAGCACCCAAAGCATTAGGTTTTGTTGACCTCAAACCCAAAATTGCTTTGTCAGATGTAGGGAAGCAATTACTAAGTGGAAAAAGAGCAAACGAGGTTATTACTCGTCAACTTTTAAAGTTTCAATTACCATCTCCATATCACAAAATTCCCGAGAGTAGAAGGTTTAATATTAAACCGTATCTAGAATTACTTCGGTTGGTGAAAGAACTAGGTAATATTTCAAAAACGGAAATTGCGATTTTCTTTGTTCAATTAACTCATTATAATAAATATAATTCTGTTGTTGCTGCGATTAAAAAGTTCAGAACTGATATTTCAGAACAAAGAGGGAATCGTAAATCATTTATTGATAAAATATTTACAGATGAGATATTAAAAATTTATTATAAAGAAATAAAAGCGAATGATCTAAAAACTCGTGAGAGTGCCGATGCTTCACTTACAAAATTTATTCGTACAAAGAAAAGCAACCACATTGATTATGCCGATGCTTTCATTCGCTATTTGAGAGCAACGCAGCTAATTTCGTTTGAAAAGAAAACTTTCAGAATGATTGTTGCTCCGTCCCGTGTTGCCGAAGTAGATTTTGTTTTGAAAAATGTTGAACGGAAAACGAAAGTATTTAAGACAGAAGCTGGTTTCAAAAAATATCTTTTCAGTCCCACTTCATTATTATTGCTTACTGATGATAGAAAATATCTTGAAAAACAACTTTCCAAATTGTCTGTCAAGTTTGATGTGTATGCAAATGTTGAAGTGCTGAAAGATTTATTAGAGGTAACAGAAAATAAAATGATTTCGGCAGTAATTCAACAAGCAGAAGTTGAATTGAAAAACTATAAAGAATTTGATGATATAATAGAAGTGTTCGAAAAAATTCAGAAGAAGGAAATTCCTGATCCTCCGCTTTATTTGGAATGGAATATCTGGCGGGCAATGGTGATGATAAATTATGCAAAGCGAATTACTGGCAATTTCAGATTAGATTTAGATGGTGTGCCTTTAAATACGGCACTTGGAAACTTGCCTGATATTGAAGCAGAGTACGACGGATTTAAAATGATTTTTGAAGTCACTATGTCAAGCGGAAATAAGCAATATGAAATGGAAGGCGAACCTGTCGCCCGTCATTTTGGTAAAGTTCAAAATAATTCTGCTGTTCCCGTTTACTGTCTGTTTGTCGCACCGAAAATTAGTGAAGGTGCATTGGCTCACTTTTTCAATTTGAACCGAATGAATACAAAAGCTTATGGTGGGAAAACAAGAATTGTTCCGATGAATTTAAGTCAATTCATTTTATTCATTACCATTGCGAAGGATAAAAGTTTTAACAACTCAGAAATTTTGAAGTCCTACTTTGATTCCATCATTCTGAAAAACTTGTCGCTGGATGATGAAACTGTCTGGTCGCAACAAATTCACGATTCAATTCCTGTTTGGGTAAGTTAAAAAATCAGCGGCAACTAGTAACCTGCTGCATTCTTATTTTTTATGATGGAATCCGAACAATTTGTTAAAGCGGTCAATCAATTTAACAACGGAGATTTCTTTTCTGCCCACGATTCTTTTGAAGAAATTTGGATTAACTGCAGAACCCGCGAAAAGGAATTTTTGCAAGGTTTAGTTCAACTTTCGGTTGGAATGTTCAATCTCGTTTCGTGGAATTTTAAAGGAGCAGTAAGTCAACTGCGTAAATCTGTTGAAAAACTTGAGAAATTTGACCCAAAAATTTCTAAGATTGACGTTTTTTATGTTGTTTCGAAGGCGAAAACTCTTATTTTTGAATTAGAAGATTTTCAAAAAACTGATAACGTAAAAAGTTTACAAAAATTAATTACTCATTTTATTTTTCCTATTAAGTATCAAAAGGAGAACCACTATGGCGATAAAGATAACAGAAGAATGTATTAATTGTGGAGCTTGTGAACCTGAATGCCCGAACACAGCAATTTATGAAGGCGGCGCAAACTGGAAATTAGGCGAGAATACCTTTGGTGAAAGCGATGCTTCCCCTGATGGAAACAGCGGTTTCTTTTCAAATGATTTTTTCTACATTGTGCCTGATAAATGTACCGAATGCAAAGGTTTCCATGATGAACCGCAATGCGCTGCCGTTTGTCCGGTTGACTGCTGCGTGCCGGATACCGACCGTGTTGAAGACGAAGCAACGCTGCTTGCTCGAAAAGAAAAATTAGATCAATTGGGAAGATAATTCCTGATAAAACTTTAAAGGGCGCCAGGTGGTGCCCTTTTCCATTTCCTCTATCTCTTTCTTAGTTATGAAAAAAATTAAACGAAACAGACCATCATGGGATAATTATTTTTTAAAAGTTGCCATGCTGGTTTCCGAGCGGTCAACTTGTCCTCGGATGCACTGCGGCTGTGTGCTGGTAAAAGATAGACAGATTCTTTCTACCGGTTATAACGGCTCTATTCCCGGCGATGATCATTGTGATGAAGCCGGCTGTTTGGTTGTTGATAATCATTGTGTGAGAACGATTCACGCCGAGATGAACGCAATTCTTCAATGCTCATCCCACGGTGTAAATACGAAAGGTTCTACGGCTTACGTTACAAATATGCCGTGTACTAATTGTTCCAAAGCTTTAATTGCGGCAGGTATAAAGGAAGTTTTTATTTTTTCCGATTATCACGATACACTTGCCGAACAATTCTTTGCCATAGCAAAAATTCCTATTAATAGAATTGAGATGCCGGATACTGAAATTAGGTACGACCTGGCAAATTATTCGTCCGCAAAGAAAAAGAAAGAGCAGTAAAAGATAGGTTTCAACATTCGAAAAGTTCATTGTATGACCGAATGGATGAATGATTGAATGGAAACCGTTGAAATTGCTTCTCCCTTCAACCATCCATGCTTAGTACGGCGAAGCCACCAACCATCCCGAAAGCTTTCGGGATTTGATCTCAGAACAAAGATTAACGATTTTTGATTTTAGAAGTTAAAAAAAATCAAAAATCGCTATTCGTTAATCCTTGTTCGTAAATCATGTCTCCCAAAACAAGAATTTAATCGAGGATGCTATTCATCAATTCATTAAATATTTTCAACGCAAAACAAATTTTACTTATTCTGTAACAATAAACTTCGGGTCATTCGGTCTTAGGTTATCATAAATCCGTTTTAAAGCCGAAAATGCATTTTGACTTCCACGAAAGGCTGCTTTGCGATAATAGGTTACCGCTTTTGCCAAATCTTTCTTAACAAGTATTCCTCTCTCAAAACAAATTCCCAAAGCCGTCTGCGCCAGTATTGAACCTTCATCTTCTCCGGTAAGGAATGTCTGGTAAAGTTCGTTTTTATTTTGTATTTGGTCATCATTCAGAAGTTGTAATAAACCTAATCTAACTTCCGCTTCTTTGTTCCCGAGTTGCACGGCTTGCTGCCAAAGAGCTATTCCGTTTTTAATATTTTTATTAGCGATAATTCCACCGACATTCCAATTGCCAAGTTCAATAAGCGAAGGCAGGTAATCCTTTTTTGCGGCTTCCTGTAAAAACTTTAGCGCGTCATTTCCCGTTATTTGATTGTCGAATTGCTGTGCAATTAAACTGCTCCATACAAATTGGGCTTCGGCGTTTCCTTTTTCAACTTCCTTTTTTAGGTGAGCGAAAAAATTAGGTGACTTGAGCAAATCAAATAAAAGTCTTGCCGCTTTAAAAGATTCGACCCGAACTGCGCGGCAATAATAACTTGCCGCAGTGAGAATGTTCTTTTTGAAAAAATTCCCTTTTTCGTAATATCTGCCCAACAATGCCAGCGCTTCCGGGCTTCCCCAATTCGCTTCTTTCAACATTTTGTTTACTAAAGTGGAATCACTTTTTATTAAAGAAAAAAAAGTTTTTTCGTTGTCAATTTTATTTTTTTCATGAACTGCATCAAAGAGAAGTGTGGAATCATCAACTGCTGCGGTTGAATCGGCTGTAAAATCAAGATAAGAAAGGGCGTAAGAATTTTTTTTGTTGGAAGAGTTCGACTTATCTCTATTCTTAAAAATTTCAGAAACATATGAAGAATCAACTTCAACTGCATTTCTTTTCTTCAATTCTTTTAACAGTTCCTTTGCTTGTTCCACATTTTGATCGGCGGCTTTTTTAATAAAATAGGATGCTACAGACAAATTTCTCGGAACAACTAAATTTTCCGTGAAAAATAATCCGACAACATAATTGCCGAGCGGAAATCCTTCTTCTGCGGAAGCGTAAAAGTTATCAAACGCTTTGTATGGATTCCATTCGGTGCCCCAACCATTGTTTTGAAAAATTCCGAGGTTGTATAAAGCCACGGGAAGTTTTTTTTCTGCGGCTTTTTCAATCCAATAATAACTTTGCACTGTATCGGCGTCAAAACCATGCCCTACCAAATAGCGGACTCCTATTTCGTGCGCAGCTTGTGGATCTCCGTCATTTGCTTTTCTTATCAGCATAAAATTTTCGTAAAGCTGGTACGAAACATCTGATTGATAAAAAAGTGTGAACGGCATTCGAAATGTTTGATTTGGTTTTATTGCTAAACTTTTGGTTGAGTCTTGTGCGTTGATCTGCATAGCGAAGAATCCGAAGATAAAAACGAGGAGAAATTTTATTGGTAGTTTCAGCAGTATTTCTTTCAAATTAAATGTGAATCTTTTTCTTTAAAATAAACTTCTTTAACTTTGTTGCAAAGGATAAAAAACGTATATGAAAATTGGAAAATACAGCGTTCACTCAATACTATCCGGCGGATTTAAATTAGACGGCGGCGCGATGTTCGGAATAATTCCGAAGCCGCTTTGGAGTAAATCTAATCCTTCTGATAATTTGAATAGAATTTCTTTGGTAACGCGAAATCTTTTGCTTGTTTCAGATTCCCGGAAAATTTTGATTGATACCGGGATGGGAAATAAGTGGAATGATAAAGCAAAAGAAATTTATGAGATTGATTTTTCGCGATTCACTCTTGAGCAATCTTTGAAAGATTTAGGAATTGAACCATCTGACATTACCGATGTTATGCTCACGCATCTTCACTTTGATCATACCGGCGGCTCAACAAAAGAAGAAAACGGTAAACTGATTCCCGCTTTTCCAAACGCAAAATATTATGCAGCAAAGAAAAATTATGACTGGGGAATAAATGCAACCGACCGGGATAAAGGAAGTTATTTGAAAGAAAATTTTCAACCGCTTTTTGAAAACGGAGTTCTGCATTTTTTTAATGAAAAAGAAAATCTGTTTGATGATGAAATTGCGCTACTTGCAGTAAACGGACACACAATCGGACAACAGCTTTTCAAAATATTTGATGCAACAACCACACTTTTGTATTGCGGCGATCTATTTCCGACAAGTTCGCACATTCCGCTTCCGTACATTATGGGATATGATTTGCAGCCTTTAATAACGCTCTCCGAAAAGAAAGAACTTCTTCCCGTTGTTGTTGAAGAAAATTGGAAATTAGTTTTTGAGCACGATCCGTTTTTTGCCGCTGCAACAGTTTCTAAAAATGAAAAAGGATTTATCGTTCACCAAAAATTTGAGACGCTATGACCGACATGGAAGGTTTCTCAAAAATTTGTAAAGTAAGTGATTTAAAAGAAAGTCAAGGAGAGAAATTTATTATCGGCGATCAAGAAATTGCACTCTTCAAAGTAAAAGGGAAATTTTATGCGCTTTCAAATGTTTGTCCGCACCAGCACATGTCTATAATTTATGACGGATTACTCGACGCCGGATATGTTTTTTGTCCCGCCCACGGTTGGCAGTTTAATCTTGAAACCGGCAAACAACCGGATGGAAGAAGCGGATTAACAACCTACGAAGTAAAAACTTTTGAGAACGAAATTTGGATAAAAGTTGTTAAGAAAGAATTGAAATGGTAATGCTTCAAATCTTTTCCGAAAATAAAAATGCAGATAACTAACAAAATTGTTAGCGAAACCTCGGCTTCGCTCGGTTTTGATTTAATTGGCTTTTCTTCTTTTGTTCAATTAGAAAAAGAAACAGCGCATTTGAAAAAGTGGCTGCAAAACGGATACAATGCCGGGATGCGGTATATGGAAAGAAATTTTGAAAAGCGAAAAGATGTACGACTAATTTTGCCCGAAGCTAAAAGTATTATTTCTTTGGGAATGAATTATTACACCGGGCACCAATATTTAAATGATGAAAATTCAGGAAAAGTTTCCCGCTATGCTTGGGGGAAAGATTATCATTTAATTATTTGGGAGAAACTCGATCAACTAATTTTAAAGCTGAAGGAAATCGATCCTTCATTTGAAGCAAAAACGTATGTTGACACCGGTCCGGTGATGGATAAAGCTTGGGCAGTGCGTTCCGGAATTGGCTGGCTTGGGAAACATTCAAATGTAATTAACCGCAAAATGGGGAGCTGGTTTTTTATTGCAACGGTAATTACGAATTACGAATTTGCCGTTTCGCATAAAGTTGCAGATCTTTGCGGAAGTTGTACCGCTTGTATTGACGCATGCCCAACAAACGCAATCGTAAAAGATTTTGTTGTTGATGCAAATAAATGTATCTCGTATTTAACCATTGAAAATAAAGGAGAGATTGATAAAACTCTTTACGGTAAATTTGATAATTGGATTTTTGGATGCGATATTTGCCAGGAGGTTTGTCCATGGAATAAAAAGTTTTCTGCTGAAACGGAAGAAAAGGAATTTCATCCGAAAGAAGGAAATAAAGAAATTGATCTCGAATCGGTTGAAAATATGTCGGAAGAGTCTTTCAAACAAAAGTTTGCGGAAAGCCCTATTTTAAGAACCAAATTAAAAGGATTAAAGCGTAACGCAGAATTTTTACTAAAGAAGAAAAATGAATCTTCTTCTTAATTGTGTAATCAAACGATAAAGAAAAAATAAATTGGAGAAAATTAATGGAAACAAATCATCATAAAGTAATTATTATTGGTTCAGGTCCGGCTGGACTAACCGCCGCATTATATACCGCGAGAGCGAACATGAGTCCCTTTGTATTGGAAGGAATGCAGCCCGGCGGACAATTAACCATTACTACCGATGTAGAAAATTATCCCGGTTTTGAACATGGCATTCAAGGTCCGGAACTTATGGATATTATGCGGAAGCAAGCTATCCGTGTTGGTGCAGATTGTCAATTTAAAGAAGCAACAGAAGTTGATTTTTCAAAGCGTCCATTCACCATAAAATCTTACGATGAAGTTTTTACAGCTGATACGGTAATTATCGCAACCGGCGCTTCGGCTAAATTACTCGGTATTCCGAGCGAAGGAAATTATATGGGACACGGAGTTTCTGCTTGCGCAACTTGCGACGGATTCTTCTTCAAAAATCAAAAAGTATTGATTGTTGGCGGGGGAGACACTGCAATGGAAGAAGCAAATTATTTATCACATCATGCGTCGGAAGTAGTGTTGATTCATCGCCGTGAAGCGTTTAGGTCATCAAAAATTATGTCCGAGCGGACTGAGAAAAATCCTAAAATTTCTATGATGCTTAATAAAGTTGTTAAAGAAGTTCTTGGCACTGAAGAAGGCGGAAGAAAACAAATGACCGCAGTTTTGCTTGAAGATACGGTTACAAAAGAAGTTTCCGAAGTAAAAGCCGACGGTTTATTTATTGCGATCGGACATCAGCCAAACACTAAATTGTTTAAAGGCGTTTTGGATATGGATGAAGTCGGTTACCTCAAAGTAACACCGGGTTCAACTTACACAAATATACCGGGAGTTTTTGCCGCCGGTGATGTAGCTGATAAAACTTACCGTCAGGCTGTAACCGCCGCTGGTTCCGGCTGCATGGCTGCAATTGATGCAGAACGATGGTTGGAAGCGCAAGAGTAGTAAATAGTTTTCGGTGATCAGTTTTAAGTAAAAAAATCCTTCATATTTAATAGAGGATTTTTTATGTGATGGAGTAATTGGTTGGATGTTGCGTCTTAAATCTTTTTTAATTAGGTTTCTCCAAGAAAAAGGGAGTTTGTTATGACTTTTGCAGTTATCTATGAAAAAATTAGTGACCCATCTTTTGAAGAAGGTTACTATTATGCACGAATACCCGCACTTGATCTTACAACACACGGATTTGGAATTGAAGGCGCCAAAACAGCCGCTTTAGATTTATTGAAACTTTGGGTTGAAGAAAAAAAAGCTAATGGTGAACCAATCATACGCGAAGAAGAATCTTTTTATTCTAAAATAGAATTGCAAGATGTCCTATAAAGCTAAAATAGTTTCGATCACTCCAAATCGATTTCTCATTGCATATATTATTTAGAAAACAAGAATGATGAGGTATAGAAAATGGATACAAATTTAATTTTAAAAGAGGCTTTGCATTTAAGACCTGCTGAACGACTTTGGTTAATTGAATCGCTGACACAAAGCTTAAGTAAACCGGATGAAAAAATTGAACAAATATGGGAAGTGGAATCTGAGAAACGGTATGAAGCATTAAGACAAGGGAAAGTGCAGACGATTCCGTTGGATGAAATTATTAAGAGATATAAATAGATGCATGTTGTGTTTATTGAACCGGCATCTTTGGAACTTGATGATGCGATAGAGTACTATAATTTGCAATCACCGGGATTAGGGGAAAAGTTTTTAGATGAAGTACTAGAAACGATAGAAATAATTTCCCGCTTTCCGAAATTATGGTCACAGAATACAACAAACACAAGGAAAGCAGTGTTAAGAAAATTCCCGTTTAATTTGATATACGCAAAACTTGAAGATGAGATTTATATAATTGCCGTTGCTCATCAAAACAGAGAACCGGAATATTGGATTAATAGAATTTAGTCATTGAGGAAGATTGGCGAGTAGAAAAATCATCTATAAAACAACAGCGATTTAGCAATATGAGTAACTCGCCTTACGCAAAGATTCAATTGAATAGCCACAAGCTTTAGCTCGTGGATTTATAAACACCATAAAATCGGCTTTAGCCACAAATGATAGCCCGTTTTTGGCTAAAGCCGTAGCCTTTGTCTTTTCCCCCCACGACTTAAAAGTCGTGGCAAAGCATAATATAATTCTGCGTAAAGTGAGGATGTTAGCTAAATACACCATAGAGTTTTTTTCTATTCCGATTTGGTTCTAATTCTATATCTTCATAGGTTTGTTCAAAGATTTAAGGGCGTTAACTAAAGTGTGATGAATTCAGGTAGTAACATATTTGATAAAGTCCGGCAAAAAGTTGAAATCTTCTCCTCAAAATCCACTACAAGATACTTTTTAGCAGAACAGATGCGGAAACAATTCTTTGCTTCCTCCTTCCAAGTTATAAAATTTTCAACAATAGCAATAAAATTCCGTCCCTTAGCGGAGGCTTCCCTTGTGATTGCAGACACTTTCCGGCGGCGAGCAACCTCAACTTTAAGGCGAGCAACACCTGCTAGACGGCGAGGAGAGGCTGCTATATGCCGAGCATCACTTGCAATAGGGCGAGCAATGTCTGCAATTAGGCGAGCAGAGGCTGCAACACGCCGGGCAGAGCAAGCAAACCGGCGAGCGGTATCAGCAATGTGGCGAGCAGACTTAACTATCCGGCGGGGAACTTCAGCAATTCAATTTAGAGGGGTAAATGCCTGGTATTACCCCTTTTCTTCTAAAAATGAACTAAATAAAGGAGTGCAAATATGGCACATAGATTTCTTTTGGTGGTAATTCTTGGCGTATTTCTCCCGATGTCATTCTTGCATGCGCAAGCGCCTAGCAGTTTGTTTAAGGGAAACAGATAAAATAATTTCTCACAATGTATATTATGAGAAATTATTTTACAAATTGGCAATATGGCCAGAAAGGGATTGCGTAGAACGTCACTATCACGATACAATGAAATTGATGCGAGCGATGTGCTTCGCATACCTATAAAACCCTTTTTGGCTATATTGCATGTTAGGTACAGGCATTTTTTATTCAGTTTTTAATTTGTCCAAATATATTTTACTACCTCTCTTATAGTAATACACCGAAACCGGTAATAAAAGCAGAATCATAACAATGCTTGGAAATGTCAAGAAATATAAATCCATAGAATGAGAGGTTGGCTTGAAAAAATCGTAAGATAATAATGCTATCAAAGAATGTAAAATAATTGCTGTAATTACTGAGTTTGTTCTAATTCTCAAATAAGCCATGATGATACTTAATTCAAAACAACTTATGATAAAGAGTGGATACTGAACATACAAATGTTCAAATTTTGAATAATGTGAAGGTAAATGCCAAATTGACCAAATTATGCTTGTAATAATAATCAATTGATTCCACGATAGTTTATACTGAATAATTTTACTTGTAAGATAACCTCTCCAGCCAATCTCCTCGAATCCTCCAATAAAAATTGTAAATATAACCGAAAAAATCGCCAAATTAATTAGAAATGACATATCGACTACTGGTTGCTGAATAAGTTGAAATCTAACCTGAACAATAAAATCTATTGCTACCACAAAAATGATTGCTAAAATAGGCAATAATAAAGGTTTAAGCTCAAATCTGTTGAAGGATAACATTTTGAAAGAATCCTTCCGGTTCAACAAAATGAATATCACCGAAATTAATATCGGAGAAAATTCACCCCAGCCAAAATGAAAAACGTGAATATGGAAGTATCTTAATCCCGTCGTTAGCATCATAAAGGCTAAAAACAAAGTATAAATTTTAATTTTTCTTTTCATAATAGATCTCTTTTTTTAAAGTTGTTGCGTCTGTTTTGTCTTAAGTTTCCTATAATATACATTTTAGGAAACTTAATAACCCATGTTACGCAAAAATCAAATTCGTTTTGTAATTCCGTAACGCAGACTTAAGTCTGCGCTACGATTTTGTACTTGTTTAGCAAAAAGTTAATAAACTCTGCGTAAGGTGAGTTAATAAAGTACAGACGCGGCATGCCGTGTCTCTACTTAATTTCTTCTCCAACTTCTTTTTTATTCCCGTATTTGTAGGCGAGAATAAAGCCGACTCCGGTAAAAACAAAGATTGAAAGAGGAGTGTAAAATTCTTTTGTTGTGGCATCCTGGAGGAACATTCCGAATCCTAATCCAAGACCGAAACAAGTCATAATGATTCCAATTTTGAGTAGAAGAAATTTGTCCTTTTTCTTCTGCAAAAACTCCTTTATTTCTGCCGGTGAAAGTCCTTTTTCTATTAACATCTGTTTTTCTCTCGAACCGAAATAAATTCCGGTTACAACGATAATTCCGACAATTAAAGTGACAAAAATCGGAATTGAGACTGCTATTACACCTTCCATGGTATTTATCCTTTCTTATGATTTATAAATTTTCTTTTTCTTCTGAACATTATGACAAGTGAGTTTGCGGAAAGGTTACAGGTAGAACAGTAGAAAGTAAAAAGTAGAAAGTTGAAAGTGGAAAGTGGAAAGTAGAAAAAAATCGGCGGCGGACATGAAGCAATTTGCAGTCGGCAGAAAGCAATCGGCAGAAGGCAGTTGGTAATTGGCAAAGCGGACATTGGACTCATTCATTCATCCATGCTATTATGGTCTTATCAATCTTGAAATTTGTTATTTTGCGGTTGAAGTTTTACAGATTTACTGTAACTTTTTTAGAAAAACGGTAGTCAAAGGAAGTATGAAACACTTAAGTGACATCGAAATAATTGATTCGGTTCTGCAAGGGAACGCGAATGATTATTCTCTTTTGATCAGCCGTTATAAGCATAAAGCTTTCTCTTTATTAAAGCGAATGTTAAAAAACGAAATGGACGCCGAGGAAGTTTTGCAGGATTGTTTTGTTAAATCGTTTTTTGCGTTAAAATCTTTTAAAAGAAAGGCAAAGTTTTCAACATGGTTTTACCGCATCGTTTACAATTCTGCGGTAACAAAACTTTCCGGCAAAAAAAGAAAAATAGAACAAGAGATGCTTTCAATAGATGATGAAGATAATCCGCTTTCGCTTTCAATCCCAGAGAAAGAATTTTCACGGGAGAGAAGCGAAACACTAAGTTTAGCGATTCAAGAATTACCGGAAAATTACGCAGCGGTTATCACTCTTTTTTATCTGGAAAGTTTGTCTTGTGAGGAAATAAGTAAAATTATAAATACAAGCGTGAACAATGTGAAAGTTTTGCTTCACCGTTCGCGTTCAGCTTTAAAGGAAGTTATTTCTCAAAAGCATTTGGAAAAGGAATTGTTATGAAACATCTCAGCATTAGTGAATTTAACCGGTTCATTGATAATGAATTACCGCCGCAAGAAAAAGAGGCAGCGGAAAAACATTTTACAGAATGCAATTTGTGTTCAACGGAATTACAAAATCTTCAATCGATCCATTCTTTATTGATGGAACAACAGGAAGAAAAAGTTCCTGAAGGAATTGAAACAAGCGTGATGAAAAAAATTGCACGGAAAATTAAAAACGACAAATCACAAAAAACATTTTTTGGTTTTATCATTTCGCTTTTTAGTGTCGGTATTCTTTTTATTCTCGGATTTGCAGCGTATGAAGTGTCGGGAAAAGTTTTTCCTATATCAGTAAATGATAAAATCGCACAACAAATTAATCTAACTTCCGAACAGATAAAATCATTTATTCATTTATCGATAGGTGAAAAAACATTGCAGTCTTTTGAAGCGGCAATGTTGCTGTTTTTTGCGCTATCAATCTATTTTATTATTGAAAAGTATAAAACTATTAGGCATTAATACGCCTGTAAGACTTTGGGACGGTATGAAGGTGAAATAGATGAATAAATAATTTGTCAATCGTTTGGTCATTGGTTTTGTACAGTCATTCCATTAACCATCAAACCTCATCCATCAACCATCACCAATCCTATTTCAAAGTCGCCTCAAAAAGGATTATATTTCCCCTCAAAAAAAGAGAAACATGTTAACTTGCCTCGCAAAGAACGCTAAGAAGTGAATCCGCGCAGTAATTGAAAGGAAATTGATTGATGGATATAAAATCGGGATATGTAAGTATAATCGGCAAACCAAATGCCGGTAAATCAACTTTATTAAATTCTTTTTTGAAGTTAAAATTTTCAATTGCAACGAACAAACCGCAAACCACACGTAAAAATATTATCGGCATTTTATCGGAAGAGGACTATCAGATCATTTTTTTAGATACACCCGGAATCCTTGAGCCGAAATATCTGCTTCAAAAGAAAATGGTCGAAGCAGTTCATTCCGCCGTTGCAGATTCGGATGTGGTTTTGGCGCTTGCCGAATGCTCTGCAAAAGGAGTTCATAAAGATATTCTTAAAGAAAATTTAGTAAGTGAAGTTTTACAGCAGACTTCAAAAAAGAAAATTTTAGTGCTTACTAAAGTTGATCTCATCTCTCAAGAAAAAGTTACGGAAGAAATCGAATCGTTGCATCAATTAAAAATGTTTGATGAAATTATTGCCGTTTCCGCCCAGGAAAAATTTCAAATTGATGTTTTAATAAAACTTATTTTGCATTATCTGCCGGAACATCCAAAATATTATCCTGATGATGTTTTATCGAGCAGGAACGAAAGATTTTTTGTCTCCGAATTTATCAGAGAAAAAATATTTTTGTTTTTTGAAGATGAAATTCCTTACAGCACCGAAGTTGTAATCCTCGATTTTAAAGAACGAGAAGGAAGAAAAGATTACATCGAAGCGGAAATTTATGTTGAGAAGGAATCGCAGAGAAAAATATTAATCGGGAAAGACGGATCCGGGATAAAAAAAATAGGCGCCGCCGCACGAAAAGATATTGAGGCATTTTTAGAGCGCGAGGTTTATATGGACCTTCGTGTAAGAGTAAAAGAGAACTGGCGTAAAAATGAAAATATGTTACGCACGCTTGGCTATGACGACGAGTAGAGTAACGGCAATTCGGCATTGAACATGAACAAGAAACAATTTATCGCCGAAGGAGCTTTATTTAGCAATACGTTAATCTGGGGTGGAACGTTTGTGATGATAAAATCAGCGTTAGCATTCATCTCTCCGATGATGTTTGTCTCTATCCGTTTTTCCATTGCCACACTTTTACTTTTGCCGTTCGTTTATCCTCTGTTTAAAACAATTTCTAAAAAACAGTTAAGCGAAGGATTTATCCTCGGAGTTTTTTTGTACATCGGTTTTGCGGTGCAAACTATCGGTCTGCAATATACCACGGCAACGAAATCGGCGTTCATCACCGGAACGTTTGTTCTGTTTACTCCAATTCTCCAAACGATAATTGAAAAACGAATTCCAACACTTGGAAATATTTTTGGTGTTCTTTTAGTAACAGTTGGAATTATTTTTCTTTCCAGCAAAGAGAATTCTTTGTTCAGCATTTTTTCTGAACTTAGCGAAGGTTTTAATTTTGGCGATTTTCTTACGCTCATTTGCGCTATATTTTATGCGGTGTATATCGTGTATCTTGATAAAATAAGCGCTAACCATAATCACCGGTTTTTGACGTTTGCCCAGATTTCGGTTACAGGAATGTTGAGCATTCTTTCGGTGATGGTATTCTCGTTTTTACAAATTGAACCGATAAAAATTGTTCTAAATAGTGAAGTTGTTATTGCAATTCTGTACACAACATTGTTTGCTACAATTTTAACAACAAGTATGCAGACAAAATTTCAGCAGGCGGTAACGCCAACAAGAGCGAGTATTATTTTTTCTATGGAGCCGCTGTTTGCCGCGGTGACGGCTTATTTCTTCATCAATGAAAAATTATCTAACTTTGGAATAGCAGGCGCAGCATTTATCTTTTTAGGAATTCTTATTTCAGAATTATGGCCGAAAAAATAAAAAGTGATTTATCACGCGCAGAAATTATCGTTGGCGGACTTGTCCAGGGAGTCGGCTTCCGCTATTTTGTTGTGCGTGCTGCAATGCAGTTGAACGTAAAAGGTTACGTGAAAAATCTTTATTCTGGCGAAGTACTTGCCGTTGTTGAAGGAGAAAAAATTAAAATCATGGAACTCTTTGAGCAAATGAAAATGGGTCCTTCGCACGCGTACGTAAAAACTTTTTCAATTATGTGGACCTCTTATAACGCAGAATTTTCATCATTTGAGATTAGATAGTGAAACAACAAATTAGAATCGGGAACGGCTTTGACGTTCATCAATTTGCCGAAGGAAGAAAACTTTTTCTTGGTGGAGTTGAAATTCCTTTTCATAAAGGATTACTCGGACACTCGGACGCCGATGTATTGTTGCATGCAATTTGCGATGCAATGCTTGGAGCGCTTGCGCTTGGCGATATCGGAAAACATTTTCCGAATGATAACGAAAAATATAAAGACATTGATTCTAAAATATTACTGCGTCTTGTAAATGAATTGATTCTTCGATACAATTATGAAGTGTCAAACCTTGATACAACGTTGCTTTTGGAGAAGCCTAAAATTCTCCCGTATGTTGATAAGATGGTCGCCGTTATTTCTTCTGTTTTACATATTGAAGAAAATCAGATTTCCATCAAAGCAACAACTACTGAAAAGTTGGGTTTTACCGGAAGAGAAGAAGGCGCCGCTGCATTCGCTACTGTTTTACTTACGAAAAGAAATTCTTAAATGTTTGAACATCTCTTTGCTTCACTTTCAACCTACAACCCAATTTTGATTTATGGTTTAATAATTCTAATTCCATTTATCGAAAATCTTTTTCCACCTTCGCCAAGTGATATTGTATTAGTGCTTGCCGGTTCGCTTATCGTAAATGGACCTATTAATTTTTTTGTTGCCCTTATTCTTTCAACGGTGGGAAGCGAAATAGGGTTTATGGTTGTTTATTACATAGGGCAGCAAACCGATAGAAAAATAGTTCACGCCGGAAAATTAAAATTTATTTCTCCTGAAGCGGTTATTAAAGCGGAGCAGTGGTTTGTAAAATACGGATACGCGCTTATTTTGTTTAATCGATTCCTTGCGGGAATTCGTGCCGTTATTTCTTTCTTCGCCGGTCTCTCGGAATTGAATGTAAAAAGAACTTTTATCTATTCTACGATTAGCGCGATTGCATGGAATGCGATTTTACTCGCACTCGGAATTCTTTTCGGATATAATTTATCTTCCATTGATCAATTTCTTTCTAACTACACTTACAGAATTCTTATTGTTTCAGCTATTGTTGCAATTTATTTTTTAGCGAGATATTTATTAAAACGGAAAGATTGACGTGCGGTTATTTCAAAAAAGAAATCTAACAACGGAAGAAAAAACTAAAAAAAGAAAAGACATTCTGCTGCTCTCTTTAAGCGGACTGCTGTTAGCGTTAGCTTTTCCACCTTTGTGGTTTCACTCCTTAATATTTGTTGGATTGATCCCTTACTTTATAGTTCTTGAAAAAAGAGAAACGCTCGCAGAAATAAACCGAGCGACTTATTTCATGGCATTTATATTTTCTTTGTTCACTGTTTATTGGGTAGGCGGTTTCACGGTTGGGAAAGACTATTACTTAATGATCTCCGGCTTTGTGCTTCTGTTTTTTAATCCGCTTCTTTTTCTTATTGCTTCAACGCTTTTTTATTTTGCTTTAAAAGTTTTTTCAAGAAAAGTTGCGATGTTGCTTTTCCCATTCTTTTGGGTTTGTTATGAGTATTGTTATTCGCTCACGGATTTTCAATTTCCGTGGCTTACGCTTGGAAATTCACAATCAAAGTTTTTGTTTTTTATTCAACTCGCGGATATCGTTGGTGTATATGGACTTTCATTAATCATTCTTTTTAGCAATCTTTTTTTCTTCATCAGTTACCGCCATTATCTTAAAAGAAGCAACTACAGGATTCCATTGACCATTGCTTTGTTGCTGGTTATACTTCCTATTATTTATGGTGTGATAAAAGTAAATTCATTTAAAGAAAGTGAAAAAAAAATTCATGTGGGATTAATCCAACCGGATTTAGACCCGTATGAAAAATGGTCCGGGGGAAATTTAAATGAAATAACCGGGATGTATCTTTCGCTATCGCGTGAAGCTGTTGCGAAAAAAGCTGAACTTGTGATTTGGCCTGAAACAGCTTTGCCGGTTTATCTTCTTTCCGGTCAATATATTGAGAACTTAGATTCAATTAGAAATTTTGTGAGTGCTTCAAAAGTTTCTCTGCTTACCGGAATGCCGCATTTCATTTCTTATTTAAAAAATGAAAAAACGCCTTCGGACGCAAAATATAGTCAGGCTGGAGATTTTTATTATACTAACTACAATGCAATTCTCCTTTTTACTCCGGAAAGTTTTAAAATTCAATCTTATAAAAAAATGAAACTTGTTCCGTTCGGTGAACATACACCGTTTGCAGATCAACTTCCTTTTCTTGGTGATTTGATAAAATGGGGAGTTGGCATCGGCGGCTGGAACATTGGAAAAGACACTGTTAATTTTAAATTAGAAATTAGTCCGCCGAAGGTGGATTACGCATTAGGAGAAACGCAATCAACCAATAACCAAGAACTAACAACTAACATCAACGCAGTAGTTTGTTACGAATCGATATTTCCCGAACTCATCGCCGCATTTGCCCAACGCGGTTCCGAAATGATTGCTGTAGTTACAAACGACAGTTGGTACGGCAATACAAGCGGTCCTTATCAACATAAAGAAATTTCCGTTTTACGCGCAGTAGAAAATAGAAGAAGTGTCGTCCGCGCTGCTAATGGTGGAATAAGCTGTATTATCAATCCGATTGGAGTTACGGTTGCTGAAACAAAAATGTACACCAAAGATGTTTTGGTTGGAACTGTGAGTTTGAACAGCGAGAAAACTTTTTACACGCTTCATCCTTTTCTTGTGCCGGTTACAAGCAGCGTAATCTCATTATGGGTTTTTGGAATATTCATTTTGTTCAAACTGAAAGCGAAATTTAAAGGATAGCAAAAGTAATGTTGTTTCCCTTTTTTTATGTTGTTATTTTTGCTGAAAGTAAAATGAGAAGAGGTTTTTATGATACCGAAAAAGAAAACATTTATAACTCCTGAAGAATATTTGGAGATAGAAAGAAAAGCTGGATTTAAGAGCGAATATTTTAATGGTGAAATGTTTGCCTTGGCTGGGGCTGGAAAAACTCACAATAAAATTTCATCAAATTTAATCATCAATATTGGGGCGCATCTCAAAAACAAAAGTTGTCTTATTTATGGGAGTGATATGAAAGTTAAAATAAAGTCTTCAGGACTTTATACTTACCCCGACATTTCGGTTGTTTGCGGTGATGAAAAATTTGAAGACGATGAATCAGATATACTTTTAAATCCAAAGTTGGTTATTGAAATCCTTTCAGAGTCAACTGAAAGTTACGATCGCGGAAAAAAGTTTGAACATTACCGTACTTTGGAATCGTTGCAAGAGTATGTACTTGTCAGTCAGGAAAAACCAAAAGTTGAACAATTTTTAAAACAACCGGATGACAAATGGCTCTATTCAGAAGTAAACGGAATTGATTCAATAGTGCCATTATCTTCAATTGAATGTGAAATTGATCTGAAAGAAATTTACCATAAAGTGGAATTTAAATAGTGAATAAATTAATTGACCTCCGCAGCGATACAGTAACCAAACCCTCCGCAGCAATGCGTAAAGCAATGTATGAAGCCGAAGTTGGCGACGATGTTTTTAAAGAAGACCCGACGGTAAACGAACTTGAACGATTCGCAGCAGAACTTCTCGATAAAGAAGCTGCGCTGTTTGTTTCTTCCGGTGTGATGGGAAATCAAATTTGTTTAAATGTTTTAACGAATCCCGGTGATGAAGTTATCTGCGAAAAGAATGCTCACATTTTTAATTATGAATCCGGATCACCTTCGGCATTAAGCGGAATACAAATTTATCCGGTTGAAGGAAAACTCGGCGTATTTACCCCCGCGCAAGCGGAAGAAGCAATCCGCCCGATAAGCGCATATTATATGCCCCGCACAAAGGTTATTGAAGTTGAAAACACTCACAACCGTGCAAGCGGTGCAATTCATCCTCTCGGAAATATTATTACATTAAAAAATGTTGCAAAGAAACATAATCTCTTTTTTCATCTTGACGGTGCAAGAATTTGGAATGCTTCTGCCGCAACCGGAATTTCCGTTGCGGAATATGCTTCGCACTTCGATACGGTCTCATGCTGTTTATCAAAGGGATTAGGCGCTCCGGTTGGTTCTCTTATTGCCGGGTCAAAAGATTTTATTGATAAAGCATTTCGTGTAAGAAAAGCTTGGGGCGGGGGAATGCGTCAAGCCGGATTTCTTGCTGCTGCGGGATTATTCGCTTTGAAAAATAATAGGGAGCGATTAAAAGAAGATCACGAAAAAGCTCAGTTGCTTGCAAAAGCTATTGCCGCAAATCCCAAATTAAAAGTGAACATGGAAGCTGTTCAAACCAACATTATTATTTTTGAACCGCTAACGATGAGTGTTGAAGTTGCCCAAGCAAAATGTAAAGAAAAAGGCTTGCTTCTTTCGGTTGGTACAGCAACAGCTTTGCGCGCAGTAACTCATCTTGATGTTAGTTTTGAAGAAATGGAAAAAACGATAGAAATTTTGAATGGAGTTTTTAGTTAAAAAGATTTGAAATGTTAATTCGGCATTAAATAGTGACATTTCAGTTTAGGGAAAATATCTTGATGTAACAACTAAAAGATGGTAACATGAGCAATATTAAATTATTTGAAAATAAAAAAATACGTTCTTCGTGGAATAATGAAGAAGAGAAGTGGTATTTCTCTGTAATTGATGTTATACAAATTCTCACGGAAAGTCCGCGTCCCCGAAAATATTGGAATGCACTAAAAACCAAGCTAAAAGATGAGGGAAGCCAGTTGTCCCAAAATATGGGACAACTGAAAATGCAATCAGTCGACGGGAAATTTTATCGGACAGATGACGCCGATACCGAACAGCTTTTGCGATTAATTCAATCCATCCCATCGCCTAAAGCGGAATCGTTAAAGCAATGGCTTGCAAAAATTGGTTACGAAAGAATAGAAGAAACAGAAAATCCCGAATTAACTTTTGACCGCGCCATGGAAACCTACTTCAAAAAAGGGTATTCAAAGGAATGGATCAATCAACGTTTAAAAAGCATTGAAGTTCGCAAAGAATTGACTGATGAATGGGAAAATCGTGGAGTAAAAAAAGGAGGAGAATTTGCTATTCTTACGGATGAGATCACCCATGCCTGGAGCGGATTTACAACCAAACAATACAAATAATACAAAAACTTGAAGAAAGAAAATCTTCGCGACCACATGACAAATTTAGAGTTAGTGCTTAATATGCTCGCGGAAGCCTCTACTACGGAAATATCAAAAGAGAAGAATCCGGAAACCTTTGAAGAAAGTAAAACGGTTGCAAAACAGGGCGGCACTATTGCCGGAAATACGAGGAAAGAAATTGAAGAAAAAACCGGAAAAAAAGTGGTTACGCAATTAAACGCAAAACAGTTGCATGCTAAGGAAGCTAAAAAATTAAAATAAAAAAAACTTCTTGAAGTACATTTCATCTGTGGTGAATAACTATTTATCGGTAATTTTCTTTCAGTGTAAAAAGTTATTTTAATAATTTATAGAGATCATTTTTTAATATGAACATCAAAGATTATAAACATCGCACTTCCGTTACAGTCCGTTTTCACGAAGTTGATATGCTCGGCGTTTGCAATAATGCAGTCTATCTAAACTATTTTGAATATGCTCGTTTGCAATACATAAAAGATTTGGGCTTGCTTCCCGAAGCCGGAATTTTTACCGACGGCGATGTTTATTTTATGGTGAGGAATGAAATCAATTATAAGTCTCACGGATTCTATGATGAAAAATTAGTGATCCACAGCCGCATTTCATTTATTAAAAATTCTTCTTATGGATTTGAACATATCATTATAAAAGATAAAACTGGCGAGATAGTTGCAGACGGTGCCGGAGTTTTCGTTCATGTTGATGCAAAAACGAAAAAGCCGATCAGCATAAAACAACACATGATTGATGTGGTAAAAAATTATGAACCGGATCTAAAAATTTTAAGATAAGGAAATATTTAATTTAGGAGGATCGCATGGCAACAAAATCAATAAGACAAATCGTTTTTGATATTGAAACAAGCGGGTGTAAATTAACAGACCTTGCGGAAAGCCAGCAAGAATACTTGCTTCGCGAAGTTCTGAAAGAAACGGACGAAACAATCCGCCGGCAGAAAACTGATGACGCAGAAAGATTTTTAAGTCTTTATCCATACACGGCTAAAGTAGTTGCAATCGGAATGTTTGATGTGCAGAATGAAAAATCTTTTGTTTATTATGAAAGTGAAACGGAAGAAGAATGGCAGTCGGAAGACGGCAAAGTTGTCTATAAAGCTTTTTCCGAAAAAGCTATGCTCGAACGATTTTGGCATGTTATGGAAAAAGCAGATCAGGTGATTACTTTTAATGGCAGAAATTTTGACATTCCCTTTTTGATGATGCGTTCAGCGATGCTGAAAGTAAAGCCATCTAAAAACTTTATGGGTTATCGGTTCGATACCAAACTTCATGTGGATCTGCTTGAGCAATTTACTTTTTATAGCGCGACGCGAAAATTTAATCTCGATTTTTATTGTCATGCTTTTGGCGTGCAGACTCCGAAATCACATGAGATTTCCGGAATGGAAGTACAAAATTTATATCAAGCGGGAAGGATTAAAGATATCGCGGTTTACTGTGGAAAAGATATTGTTGCAACGTACCGGCTTTTCAAAATTTGGGAAGAGTATTTAAAATTTTAATTCAAAAAAATGCCGGCACTAGACACCGGCATTTTCATTCACTTCATTTATTCATTACTTCTGGTCTTTTTCTTCAATAACAATCTTCTTCACTTTCTTTTTCATTCCTTTTGAAGAAGAATCATCTTTGGTCTCATCACTTTTGTGTTCTTCAATATATTTTTCAGCATCCTTACCTTCAAACATTTCAATTTGTTCCGTGCCGTTCTCTTTGGTAGTTACGGTTACAGTTTTATTCCCGTCTCTATTTTGGATGACGATTTTTTTGTTGATTTTATTCGGTCCGAATGAATCCAGAAAGTCCGAAACATCAATTCTGATATTGCTGTCTAATCCACCGTCATGAAGGAATTTGAATTTATGGGGAGGAAAGGAGAATTCTTCGAAATCAACGTCATCATCTTCATTACAGCACATATCTTCATCGTCATTTAAAACGACCACCTTTTTTGCATGTTTTTTTGATTTTAACATTTTCATTAGCTCTCCAGCTTCTTCTCGATCAAAAGTAACTGTCCCCTTATCCGTTTTCACAACAATGCTTTCGGGATTTCCCTCAACTTGTTTTAGTTTTTCTTTCAAGATATTTTCTTGAGCAAAACCGGATGTCGAAATTGCAAACCCTAAAATTGCCGCAAATAGTAATTGTTTTTTCATGATTCGATCCTTTCTTTTAACATTTAGATGGATTAACCACAGAAAAGTTCCCTTTGGCTCACTCTTAATTCTTTATTCAAACTTAAATTAAATCCTTATATTTAAACAGAAAAAAATAACAATCAAAAAGACTATGATAGAACCAGAAGTAACTTTAGCGTTAGCATTAGAACATGGATTAAACGAAGAAGAATTCGAAAGAATTTGCCGGATTCTTGACCGCACTCCGAATTTTACAGAACTCGGAATTTTCAGTGTAATGTGGAGCGAACATTGCAGTTATAAAAACTCTATCGCACTTTTAAAAACGTTGCCGAGAAGCGGCGGCAAATTACTCGTTGGTGCGGGAGAAGAAAATGCCGGTTTAGTTGATATCGGCGATGGTTTGGCTGTAGCTTTTAAAATCGAAAGCCACAATCATCCTTCAGCCGTTGAACCTTATCAAGGCGCGGCTACCGGCGTTGGCGGAATTATGCGTGATATTTTCACCATGGGTGCGCGACCGATTGCATCGCTTAATTCACTTCGTTTTGGTTCGCTGAAAGATTCAAGAACCCGCTATTTGTTTGACGGAGTTGTAAAAGGAATCGGCGATTACGGAAATAGTTTTGGCGTTCCAACCGTAGCGGGCGAAGTTTATTTCGATGAGTGTTATCAAGGCAATCCGCTTATTAATGCAATGGCTGTCGGCATTGTTAAAATTAGTCAAACCACTTCCGCAACTGCCGAAGGGGAAGGTAATCCTGTGATGATTATCGGTTCTTCTACCGGAAGAGATGGAATTCATGGAGCCACTTTTGCGTCGGTAGAAATTTCGGAAGAATCTGAAGCGAAGAGAACTTCCGTTCAAGTGGGTGATCCGTTTACGGAAAAACTTTTGCTTGAAGCTTCATTAGAAATTATTAGAGAAGGTTTGATTGTCGGTATTCAAGATATGGGCGCGGCAGGAATTTCCTGTTCAACTTCGGAGATGAGCGCAAAAGGAAAATCGGGAATGAAGATCGATCTTTCAAAAGTTCCGTTGCGCGAAGCCGGAATGTCCGCTTACGAAATTATGCTTTCTGAAAGTCAAGAGAGGATGCTTGTTGTTGTAAAAAAAGGGTGCGAAGAAAGAGTAAAAGAAATTTTTGAAAAATGGGATTTGCATTGTGAAATCATTGGTGAAGTTACAAACGATGGAAAATTGGATATCGAATATCTCGGTGAAAAAAAAGGAAAACTGCCGGCGTATGAATTAGTGCTTGGCGGCGGCGCACCGGTTTATTATCGCGAGACGGAAGAACCGGCTTATTTATTTGAAACAAGAAATTATCCTTTAAATGAAATTTCGCAGCCGGAAAATATTTCCGAAACATTTTTAAAAGTTTTTTCCTCACCAAATATCGTTTCAAAAAAATGGGTGTATGAGCAGTACGATTCAATGGTGCGGACAAATACGGTTGTTGGTCCCGGATGCGATGCGGCGGTTGTACGCATAAAAGGAACGAACAAAGCATTAGTGATGAAAACGGATTGCAACGGAAGATATGTTTATCTTAATCCGAAAGAAGGAACTAAGATTGCCGTTGCAGAATCAGCGCGAAACGTTGTTTGCAGCGGCGGAACTCCTCTTGCAATTACGAATTGTTTGAATTTCGGAAATCCATATAAACCGGAAATTTATTGGCAATTTAGCAAAGCGATTGAAGGAATGGGTGAAGCTTGCCGGTATTTTGATACACCCGTTACCGGAGGTAATGTAAGCTTCTATAATGAGTCTCCCGACACGTCGGTCTATCCAACTCCGGTAATAGGAATGGTTGGATTGATTGAAGACTGTAATAATATTATGACTTCTTATTTTAAAAATGAAGGAGATATGATTTATGTTCTCGGCGAAGATCATGAAGAAATCGGCGGCAGTGAATATTTAAAAGTAATTCATGGAATTGTTGCCGGGGACGCGCCGAAAATTGATTTGGGAAAAGAAAAACAATTACAAGAAATCGTTTTAGAATTGATAAGCAAAAAGTTAATTAATTCCGCACATGATGTTTCCGATGGAGGCATTATTACAGCGCTTGCCGAATGCTGCATAATGAACGAAGCAAAACAATTCGGCGCTGAAATTTCGCTTGATATTTTAACACGCGAAGATTTGACATTCTTTTCGGAATCTCAGTCCCGCATTATCGTTTCTGTTCCTCTTGAAAAGAGAGAAGAATTCGAAGCACTTTTGTTCGGCAAATTATTCCCGGTTTCCCGGATAGGGAAAGTGGAAGGAAAATCGTTTCATATTAATGGTCACAAGATCAATTTACTTTTACTTTCGAATATCTATTTTAATACGATAAGTAAATTGATGGATACGCAATTATAATGATGATAAACCGCTAATGTTAGCCTATTTCAAAAAATTAACTCTGCTTTATAAAATCTCCCCGAATTTTAAAAAGTTTGTTGATTCTCTAAGATACTATGTGATGGGAATGTATCATAATACCGATCAACACCATCTTTTTCTTTTTGCCGGCGGACTTGCGTTCTCACTGTTCGTCTGCATCATTCCTTTTAATCTTATTGTTTTTTGGATACTCGGTTATTTTTTGGAATCTTCTTCAGTTGAAATGCAAATCAACCATTTAATTGATACCATTATTCCGTATGCAGTTTATGCCGATTTTGCGAAAAATATTTTATTTAAACGAATCAATGAAGTAATCGAATACCGAAATATTGTCGGATTTATTGGAGTCATCGGTCTATTCTTTGCAGCCAGCGGTTTCTTAAGCAGCATCCGGACCGTGCTTAATAAAGTATTCGGCGCTTCGGGAGAAATCAATTTTCTGCTCGGGTATTTACGCGATTTTGTAACGATCATTATTGTCATTTTCGCATTTCTTGTGGTTACAATCGTTTTACCATTGATTGACGTGCTTAGGCAGGCATCAGAACAATTCCGCTTTTTTGAGTTTTTACAGTATGGAATCTTTCAAAAGATTTTCACTTCACTGTTATCGGTTGTTCTCATCTATTTTCTTTTCTCATGGCTCTATAAATTTGTCCCTACAGTAAAAATATCCAAGAGGGGAGTACGGTTCGGCGCTTTTTGGGCTGCTCTGTTATGGGAAATAGCAAAACAAATTTTCGGATTCTACATTTATAATTTTGCCACGTATGGAAAAATTTACGGAACGTATGCGCTGGCAGTTGTTATTGCTTTCTGGATTTATTATTCGGCAGTAGTTTTTATTGTTGGGGCTGAGATGGGGAAATTGTTTTACGATAAAAACATAACAACAAAAAAGCTCTCTCAAATTTCATTGTTTTCGAAATAGTTGAACGCAATCACTAATTAGAAGATATTATAATTCAATCCTATCGAAGTCCCTAAAATTTTCGGACCTGAACCTTGTTTTGTAAAACTTGAATTTATGGTAAGATAAATATTGTTTTCGATATAATACCAAAAAGCGGCATCTAAGTTATGAACAGGTTCCGCTACCACTCCGGGCTGTTTCACATAATCGAATTTATATCCTGAAACAAAATTAATGCGGTTGCTTAATTCGTAAATAAAATCGAGGTTCATTCGAACCGTGTATTTTTTGAAATATAAACTATCGAGGGGTGAAAAGACATCTATTTTAAAATTGATTTGTGTATCCCAGCTGATAGGAAAAGAATATCTGCCGCTTAAACTTGCGTTGGGAGAACCAACGGGAGAACGGTCTTTTGTCGAGGTTGGAATCAAAATACCTACAGAAGTTACCCAGCCGTAAAATCTATCATTTACTTTTTCGTTGATGTTAAACAATACCTGCCGCATTCTTTGAATTCCGATTGAGCCGACGCCGCCGAATTCATCAATTAAACCGCTTTTTTGAATTTCTTTTTCTATATCGTCAAACCAGAATGTTTCAAAAGTAGCTTGATATACTTCTTCATATTCTTGTTGGCGGTCGATAATATTTGCGATTGCTATCATGGTTTCTTTCGGAAGATTTCCTTTGATAACGTTATCACGAAGTAAATGTCCTTCAATACGGACAGCTTTTGCAAGCGCCGTGGCATTGATGTATCTGCCATATCCAAATCCGACTGTTATATCCGAAGCAATTTGCCGGTAAGAATTTTCATGTTGCAGAACTAATTGTGCGGAACCAAAAAAATCTGCGCTCTCTAAAAAATATTTTTGAAAACTGGCGTCAATCTTGACGTTATGATTATATAGAGAAAGGTTCTTTCCACCGATGGCATCAACATTTAAAAACCAAGCAAGAGGAAGGGAAGAATAAAACGTTTTGTACAACACTTTTCCACGCGCATCATTTGAAGTAACCGTCGAACCGTTCTGAGACCAGCTCCAATTGCCGTCAAAACGGAATACGGTAGCGCGACTAACCGGCACCTGGTAATCAGTTACGTTTACTTTTTGGCTATACGTAAAACAGATTCCTCCTATAAAGAAAAGGATGAAAAACAGCGTCGCCCTTTTCATAGATACTCCGTTTGGTTTTTGAAAAAATTCTAAACTAAAATAGAAAAATATTTTTTAAAATACTTGACTTGCACGGAAAAACTCCGTAATTTTAATCAGACAAAAACATCTGATTTATATGGCAATAATATTTTCAAGAAAATGTGAACTCGGAATCCAGGCAGTTCTTTACTTAGCTTCGGCTGAAGGGAGGGATATAATCTCCTCTGAAGAAATTGCAAATGAATTAAAAATTCCAAAAGAGTTTATTTCAAAAATCCTTCAGGAACTAACGGCAAGCAGAATCATCGCTTCTAAAAAGGGGAAGATGGGAGGATTCTCATTAGCTAAAAATCCGAATAAAATCCATCTACTTGATATTGTTTTGGCAATAGATGGGTCGGATATATTTTCGAAATGCGTGCTGGGATTTCCACATTGTTCATCCGAAACTCCCTGTCCTATGCATGCAACATGGTCGCAGTTGATTGATGAAACATTTAAAATGTTAAGCGAAGAAACGATCGATAACTATAAAAATAAAGTTTTACGAAAAATAGAATCTTTGAAATAGTATGAAAATAGGCGATCAAACATTAATTGTAACAAACGAACATGGTTCGTGGGCGGTTTTGTTAATTCCAATGGTTACGGGAATAGTTTCAACCAAACTTATTTCAGTTGAAATTATTCCTCTTTTCTTCCTTGTGTTTTTTTCGTTCATGCTTTACAAACCGGCTGAAATACTTTATCATGAATGGCAAAACAGAAGAAGAAAAAGTCAAAAATATCAAAGTGCGTTTGCTTCATTTTTAGTTTATGGAATCTTTGCCGCCGGGTTTTTTGTTTATGAATTTCTTTTCTTACAAAAATATTTGCTTTTAGCTTTTGCGGCTGGAGCATTAATTGTTTTTATCCTTAGCGTTAATATTAAGTCTTCGGGAAAATTCGCGTACTTAAGAGAATTTCTCGGAGTATTTATTTTAACTTCTACTACTCCGCTTGCAGTTTATTGTTTGGCAAACCAGATTACCGATCAAGCGATCACACTTTGGATTTTGAATATTTTATTCTTTTTTTCCGGCACATGTTACGTCAATTTTTTGATCGAAAGACTTTCGGACGCAAAAGGAAAGAACTTGAACCGAGGACTAATTTCTTCAAAAAATATTCACTTTATTTATCATTTAGCTTTGAGCCTTTTTCTCGTCTCATTTGTAGTCGTCTTCCCGCATCAATATTTCAAGGTCCTTGCATTCTTCCCGATGATCATCCATTCATTCATGATTTATTTTTCAGGAAGAGTAATTACCGACTTTAAACGTGTGGGACTAACTCTCTTAGGCTATTCATTATTTTTTGCTTTGTTTATTTCGATCAAATAAAAAATTTATACTATAATCAGACTATAATATCCGATAATGAGAAAAATAAATATCATAAAGAATAAAGAAAAATCGATTCAGAAATACCGATTTACAATTCAATTGATTTTCGCACTCCTTTGCCTTTGGATCGGAGTTGAATTCTTTCTCTTTGCAAAATATTTAGAAAGCAACGGAACAGCCGCGTTTTATCAGCGTCCTCCCGGTGTTGATGGCTTTCTTCCAATCAGTTCGTTGATGAGTGTTTACTACTTTTTCTTAACCGGTTCGGTACATCAAGTTCATCCGGCAGGCTTTTTCATTTTCGTTGGAATTGTAGCTGTTTCATTTGTCTTCGGAAAATCTTTTTGCAGCTGGTTTTGTCCGGTTGGTTTTCTTTCAGAACTCATCGGAGATTTTGGAGAAAAATTATTCGGAAGAAAAATCCGCGTTCCAAAATTTTTAGATTATCCACTCCGCAGTTTAAAATATTTGATTCTTGCTTTTTTTGCCTATTCAATTTTTATGGAAATGGATGCGCTGACATTGAAACTATTTC
Organism: Ignavibacteriaceae bacterium; assembly: GCA_023231105.1. Classification (GTDB taxonomy): domain Bacteria; phylum Bacteroidota; class Ignavibacteria; order Ignavibacteriales; family Ignavibacteriaceae; genus UBA1563. The sequence goes on from JALNWB010000003.1 coordinate 55,811, forward strand.
TCGATAGTCCATACAACATCATCGCAGATTTGAAGCTGTATTATTTTTTTGCCGACATCACAAGATTTTCAATCATTGTTCTTTCAGTCATATTCGTTCTATCAATTATCATCAGAAATTTCTGGTGCCGCTACTTATGCCCTTATGGTGCACTGCTCGGAATTTTTTCGCTGCTCAGTCCGAACAAAATAAAACGTAACGCATCAAGCTGCATTGATTGTGGTTTATGCGCAAAAGCTTGTCCTTCTTCTATTAAAGTTGATAAAGTAAAGATTGTAGTAAGCGATGAATGCACCACGTGTATGAACTGTGTTGATGTCTGTCCGGTTGCCAACACACTTTATCTTCAGCCGGTAAAATCAAAAACCGCTATCAACAAAAAAATAATTGCAATAGGCGTAGCAGGAATTTTTGTCATCATTACGGCAGTTGGCATGATATCAGGAAAATGGCAGAACCATATAACAAAGGAAGAATATCTTTTACTTAATAAAAATTTAGATCGAATCGGTCATGTCAGCAATATCGATGAACTTGAAATTGACAGTGCTTTGATAAACAAATCAATAACTAAATAACCAACTAGAGAATGCAATGAGTAACTTTTCCAAAATATTAAAAACGTTTTTACTTCTTTCATTAGTAATTTTAATTTCAGTCACCTTAATAAGGTGTAATCGTTTTGATTCTACGGAAATTGAAGGAGTAGAAGATGCCGTCTTAACAGATGCCCCTTATTTACCGGCTCCAATTACCCGAACACATCCCACTAAAGTTATTGTTAATCTTGAAACGCAGGAAGTTGTAAAAAGATTAGCTGACGGAGTTGAATATGTTTTTTGGACGTTCGGCGGCAGCGTTCCCGGTAAATTTATCAGAGTGAGAGAAGGCGATTTGATTGAATTTCATCTTCACAACGATCCAACAAGTAAGATGCCGCATAACATTGATCTTCACGCCGTGACCGGTCCAGGTGGTGGCGCAGCTTCATCATTCACAGCGCCAGGACATTCTTCAACTTTTTCATTTAAAGCATTAAATCCCGGATTGTTTATGTACCATTGCGCCACCGCTCCCGTGGGAATGCACATTGCGAACGGAATGTACGGCTTGATTTTAGTTGAACCGAAAGAAGGTTTGCCGAAAGTTGATAAAGAATATTACATAATGCAAAGCGAATTTTACACCGAAGGAAATTACGGCGCGCCGGGTTTGCAGCCGTTTAGTCAAGTGAAAGCTGTAGATGAAAATCCTCCTTATGTTGTGTTTAACGGCTCTGTTGGTTCATTGGTTGGTGATAATGCAATTACGGCAAACGTAGGAGAAACGGTTAGACTCTATATCGGAAACGGCGGACCGAATTTGGTTTCTTCCTTTCACGTTATTGGCGAAATTTTTAACAAAGTTTATGGCGAAGGAGGAACGAACGTTAATCAAAATAATGTGCAGACAACGCTCATTCCTGCCGGTGGTTCTTCAATTGTAGAATTTAAATGTGAAGTTCCCGGAACATTTATTTTGGTTGATCACTCAATCTTCAGAGCATTCAACAAAGGCGCGCTTGGAATGCTGAAAGTTAGCGGCGAAGTTCAAACAGATATTTATTCCGGCAAACAAAAAGATGAAGTTTATCTCGGTAACGGCAACCCGAGCGATGCAATGTTAAAAGCTAATCTCTTAAATGGCGCACCCGATCCAAACAAAAAAATGTCAAGAGAAGAATTACTCGCTTTCGGCAAAACAGTATTTTCATCAACCTGCCAGGCGTGTCACCAAGCAGATGGTAAAGGATTGCCGAATGTATTTCCTCCGTTGGCACAATCAGATTATTTATTAAAAAATAAAGAACGGGCGATTGCAACAGTCATCAAAGGGTTGCAAGGGGAAGTTATTGTGAACGGCACAAAGTATAACAATGTTATGCCGCCGCAAGTACTCGATGATGTGCAAGTTGCAGCGGTACTAACCTATGTTCGTAATTCTTTTGGAAACAAAACCGACATTGTTACTCCTCAAGAAGTTGCAAAGGTAAGAGGCAAATAGAGATGAAACGTTGGAAGTACTCCATCTTCATTTTTGTTCTCACGCAGTTTTTGCTAATCTCAGCAATGGCACAAAAGAAAACTATTCAACATGAAAAAGAAAAGATGGCGCTCATACCAGCCGGTTCGTATAAACCTTTTTTTAGCGATTCAAATAATGTAAAAGTAGTCGTCAAATCTTTTTATGTGGATCAGTATCCCGTAACCAACGAACAGTTTCTTGAATTTGTAATTAAGAATCCACGTTGGAGAAAATCAAAAGTGAAAAGAATTTTCGCCGACACAAATTACTTGAGACACTGGAAATCGGATTTGGAATTAGGTGAAAACGTAAATCCCAAAAGTCCGGTTACAAATATTTCATGGTTCGCTGCAAAAGCTTACGCAACTTCAGTTGGAAAAAGACTTCCCACCGTTGCGGAATGGGAATATATCGGCAGAGCCAGTAGAACAAAAGCCGATGGAACAAAAGACAGCGAATACAAAAAAACAATTTTACAATGGTACTCCATCCCAAACTCTAAAGGATTACAACAAGTTGGTAAAGCAAAACCAAACTATTATCACGTGTATGATTTGCACGGATTAATCTGGGAATGGGTGCTTGATTTTAACACAGCATTAGTGACCGGCGAATCACGCGGTGATACCAACCTGGAAAGAAATTTGTTCTGCGGCAGCGGCGCAGTCGGCTCATCAGATTTTTCCGATTACGCAGCGTTCATGCGTTTCGGTTTTCGCAGCAGTTTGCAGGCAACGTATGCAATTCATAATCTGGGGTTCAGATGTGTAAAAGATGTAACAATAAAGGAAAAGAAAAAATGAAAAAAGAAATTGTTCTCTCAATAAAAATAATTTTTCTGGCTTTTGCTTCCATCGCAATTCTTTCGTGCGGCAACAGCGAAAAGAAAAAAGTTGAAGTGAAAACAGTTGAATTTAAAACCGATACAACAAAAAAATCTTGTTGCAGTGAAGATTTTGAAGCATCGGAATTTAGCGAAAAATCAGTCTATCAGTTAACCGGAAATTGGACAGATCAAAATAATAAACTAATTCAACTTGGAAAATTTCAAGGAAAGAAAGTTGTGCTGGCGATGTTCTTTGCAAGCTGTACTTACGCGTGTCCGATAATCTTAAATGACATGCAGAAGATTGAAAAAAGTTTGTCGAATGAAAAACTTGCTGAAACACAATTCGTTTTTCTCTCAATTGATCCCGAAAGAGATACACCGGAAAAATTACTACAATACGCAAAAAGAAAAAATCTAGATTTACACCGATGGTCTTTATTAAGCGGGAAAAATGATGACATCCTAGAAATTGCAGCTTTGCTT
>JALNWB010000004.1 GCA_023231105.1 Ignavibacteriaceae bacterium
ACTCGGGAAAATAATTGAAAAGGTTACAAAAAAATCTTTAGACAAATTTTGTTCCGATGAAATATTTCTTCCACTTGGTATGACGGAAACATTTTTCAATCCGCCTAAAGAATTTAGAAGCAGATGCGCCCCGACTGAAAATGATACGTATTGGAGAAAGCGCTTACTTATCGGTGAAGTGCATGATGAAGCCTCAGCCATGCTGGGCGGCGTTGCGGGGCATGCGGGACTTTTTTCCACCGCAGATGATATTGCAAAACTGCTGCAAATGCTTTTACAAAAAGGGATGTATCAAGGGAAACAATATATCAAACCTTCCACAGTTGAACTGTTTATCAAAAAACAATCGGATCAAAGTTCACGCGCGCTTGGGTGGGATACTAAAGTTAGTGAAGGTTATTCTTCTGCCGGTAATTTATTTTCCGATCTTTCATATGGACATACCGGCTATACCGGCACGTCTGTATGGACCGACCCGACAAGAAATCTCTTTGTAATTTTATTAACTAACCGCGTTTACCCTACACGTGAAAATACAAAGCTAATTAAACTCCGCCCGGTAATTCATAATGAAATTATTAAAGCATTAAAAAAGTAAAATTTATTTTAAAGAAACATTAAACGTAGATGAAACACTTTCTTATTCTCATTACTTATAAAGTTGATTTGACCATTATTGATTCTCTCCTTGCACAGCATAGAGAATTCTTACAAACCGGTTACGATAAAAATTTACTGTTGATGTCGGGACCGGAAAACCCCCGCACCGGAGGAGTGGTTATTGCAAAAGCAAATTCTTTGGAAGAGATAAAAACATTTTTTCAAAATGATCCTTATTATAAAAATGATGCCGTTGATTACGATTTTAGGGAATTCAATCCGGTAAAGTATCAGCAGGTTTTAACTGATTGGATTATAGGGAAATAAATAATTTGTAACGCAGATTAATAATCTGCGTTACGTAAAGCTATTTTAATAAAATTGTTTTAATTATTTTTTGATAGCTGCCTGCTATCATTTGAATAAAGTAAACTCCTCCGGAAAGGAGGTTACCTTCTTGGTCTTTTCCGTTCCATTGAACAGTGTGTTCTCCGGCAGAAAGATTTTCTTCCACTAATGTTGTTATTTCTTTCCCTAAAATATTATAGATTTTTATTGAAGTAGTAATTGATCGGCTTAATGTAAAACTAACGGTTGTTGTTGGATTAAACGGATTAGGATAATTTTGGTATAATTCGAACGTTGTAACAGTATTGTGTTTGTCATCTATTAATGTAATAGTTGTATCGCCATAAACTGTCCCATTTATTACAGCGCCAACGAGACCACTATAATAAAATTCTCCCGTCTGACTTGTAAGTCCCATCCCTCTGGAATAATTATAAGTGGAATTTGTCAAGTCAGGGTATAAAGAATATTGAATTTCATTATAACTTTTATCGTCAAAAAGATAACTAAAACCATGAAATGCGGAAGAGAAAGTGTCCCCTAAGCAAACACTAAATTTAATTTTACGAACCGCGATAGAATCAAGATAATTCCAACTCATAACATTCCCATCAGCAATGCTATCAAACCTTTCAAAAATAGTTCCTTTACCAGGATATGGTCCTCCAGATTTTTGAAAGGCAATCACTTTGTAAATATTATTGTCCGGCATCAAAGTATCACCAATAACTGATTTAACTGTTATCGTTTCGAATACACCTTCATGTCCTTTATACTTCCAAAAATCACCTATATGTAACGGGTAAAATTCACGCCAATCAACTTTTTGTTTTTTTACAAGCAAATTACCAGATGTGGTACTATTTAATATTCCACCAAAAAAGTTACCTACCAGTGTTTCCTCATACGAATAGACTCTTCCCTTATAATAAGTCATCCCAAAATTTTCAGTAACTGTTTCTACCCGTTCATACCAGCTGTCTTTATTATACAGATAAAAATCTATTGCTTGTAAAGTATCACCAAAACCGACGACCGTATATTTGTCACCAACTTCCCAATAGCGGTCGGGATACGGTGAAACAAAACGCTCGCCAATTCCTTTACTGAAATCATAACGTAGCCGGTCTGTGCCATCGAAGAAATAATAAACATTACCGGAAGAATCAATTCTTTGCAATTCACAGCTATCGGCACGTTGTATGCTGTTGGCGCAAACTTGCGCAATAATTTTCTTATATGTATAATTTCCGATAACCGAATCGCCTGTTACTTCCTTAGCAAGAGAATATTTCAACGAACGTTTTTCGTCCATAAACGTTGCTGTATCTACTTCTAGATATTCCCAAAAGTCACCGGTTTTTAACGGATAAAAATCAGCGTTCTTGTTTTTGTTTATAGTGATAGCTTGTTCGATTTTTTGGAATACCGGCCTATCCTTATCAAATTTAATATTTGGGAGGTAGCTTCGGTATGTTGTTTGGGCATCAACTAAAATGGTTAGGGATAATAATATCGTTACAACTAATATAAATTTTATTAGAAGATTTTGCGATCTGTTTGTTAAGAGGTTATACGGTTTGAAAAAGTTAGGATTGATACCTTACCTAGAAAATATTTCCAATTTACTATGAAAGACCATATGCGCTCTTTAAGTCTTTTTAATCAAATTAAACATAAACTTGTTCCAGTTCATTTAATAACATCGAAACAAAATCTCCAACGTTTTGAAAACGTTGGAGATTTCATTCAAAGTATCTTTTTCTGCCAACTACCAACTGGCGACTGATCACAGATCATTTCATCAAAATCAATTTCTTTGTTTGGCTAAATTCACCAGCTTCAATTTTATAGAAATAAACGCCGCTTGCTAATCTACTTGCATTAAAGGTTACCTGATGCACACCAACAGATTGAACTTCGTTCACTAAGGTAACAACCAACTCGCCAACGTTGTTATAAACCTTCAGCGTAACTTTTTCTTCTTTCGGCAAAGCATATTTTATTATAGTTGAAGGATTGAACGGATTAGGATAATTCTGCGCAAGTTCAAATTGTGTCGGGATCGTTTCATTTTCAACTCCAACAAGACCTTCTTGAATTTTCAAATTATCAATTGTCCATCCCCAGCCGTCAACAAATTGATCGGCGAATAATCTAAACCGGATTAAAACTTCATCGCCGACATTAAAATGATCACGCAAATTAACCGTATGCGTTCTGAACATACCGGGAGTTCCGCTTGCATTTGCATTAAAAGCCGTTGACCAAGCTGCATCGCTTCTGCAATCATATCCGGGAAGTAATGGAATCCATTCTCCACCTTTAGAGGCTTCGACAATAACATAATCCCAAAAATTACTATCACCAAAAACCGATCCCGGATCACCAGGTTCTACAAGGGCAATATCATCATATTGTAGTGTTGCGTTTGTTGCTGCAACAACGATTGGAATTCGGAGTGTATAAATCAAATCCTTATTAGTTCCATAAGGGTGAGCGCTATTAATCGCTCCATTTGAAAATCCCGCTGCAGTATTGACTGTTAAGTCGCCGGAGAAATCTGTTGTGGCTGAATTAAAATCATTTACATAACCATTACGCGCGGTTAATATTTCTATCAAATTAACTGAAACCAAACCGGACTTATAAGCCTTTCCATCCTTATACGCAACAAGTTGGAATTTCTTGACACCGGTTCCGGAATATGAAACTACTAATGCAGTATCTATAATTGAAGAACTTCTAAAAGTTACCTGTTTAACTCCTTCAATAAAAACTTGTGTGGAATCATAAGCAGAGCGGAGTGATGCGTTAATTACAATTCCATTTTTCCCTTGATAAACATTCCCGTTTATTCTTGGTGAAAGCGTAACCGCTAAAGGAGTATAATTTGCTAACTCAGGTAAAGCAACAGACCAAATTCCTCTTCCGTGAGTAGCCACCACAACTTCATCGTCAACAATTTTCATATCCCAAACAGAAGCTGCCGGAAATCCGTTATTTGAATAATGCCATGAAACACCGTTATCAGTCGATTCAATAATACCAATTTCAGTTCCCGCCCAAATAATGTTTGGATTGAATGGCATTACTTGCACACAATAAGTTGCAACATCAGGGAAACCGTTCGTGCTCGTGGTAGAAGAAGCAAACCCGGTAATATCTGTCCAAACTTCGCCGTAATTTGTAGTACGCAAAATTTTTGGTGCGCCTTGGTACGAGAAAGTTGCATATGCCGTAGCCGGATCAGTAGGGTTAGTATCTAAGCCGGTTAACAATCCCATGGATTGAGAATAATTATTTGTTGCGGTAAAACTTAAACCGCCATCTTTGGAAACCTGAATCTTTCCATCCGAACTCATATAAATTCCAGCCCAAACAACTTGCGGAGTAGCAGTTGAAATAGTTACTTGAGCAAAAGTAATATATCCACCGTTTTGGAAAGAAGTAGTGAGTGGAGTTAACACCCAATTTTCAGCAAAGTTATCTGAACGATAAACACCGTTTCTACTAATAACAAAAAGTAAATCGGGGTCTTGTTTTGAACCGGCAATTTTCGTAATAAAAGGAGAATTAGTAGAATTTCCTAAATCATCAAATCCCTTATTCGGAGTTTCAGATGTTTTCCAGCCATCAACAGTTCTTGATAAGCTGTTGTATTGAGATCCTCCGATCATTTTTAATGGGTCTTTCGGATTCCAAACAACTTCAAACCCGTCGCCACCGATAACAAAATTATATTTTGTTGCCGCATTTGCATTCCCTTGAGTTGCATCGGAAACCCATGTGCCGTTATCTTGTGTTCCGCCAAAGTATGCTTGAGCGCCGGTCATTTTATCAACGCCATAAAATTGCGTTGTATTATATCCGCTATTTCCCACTTCGTTAAAAGTAGTTCCGCCATCTAATGAAAGTGCAACGCCTCCGTCATTTCCGTTAATGAATTTGAATGATTTGGTTGATTCATCCATCGGGACACAAACAATGTTATGCTGATCGGGATGAACATAAGCTTGCGAACCTGTATACCTTCGATATGCATCGGAGATAGGTGTGGAGACCTTCAATAGAGAAGGAAACTCACCAACATTAATTCTCAACCACGCATTAGGTAATGTTGCAGGATTCCACGTTGTACCGGTGGCTTTTCTAAGGAGTACCACAAAATTGTTCTTATATTTTATCCCGTTGGTTTTTGCAATGCTGTCGTTGGGTGTAGCAGCATTATATGTTATATTATGAAAATGAATTTTATCCCCACTTAAAGATGAAACATCAAATCCACCGCTCTTATTAGCATCTTGAAAAGATACCATCAATTGGCGATTCGAACTTATATCCCAGGCTTCAAAGGGAACATCCACATAATTTTGATAATCCATCGTGGTGTTAATAAACCTCGCGGCTTTTTGACCTTTTCCAGGACCAAATCTTAGTTCAACATTATAAAGATCAGAAGACAAAAGCAAATTAGTTTTCCAATAATCATTCCCAGTTCCGACCCCACCATTTTCGAAAGGTAGCCCACCCGGTACAAAAGAAAATTTCACCTCCATACTGTCTTTTTCAGTTGATGATATTCCTACTATGGGTGTTCCTATTGAAATTACTAACTTCCATAAATCAATACCACCAACATAAACTAAGTTTGCGTCATACGGATTAACTGCAATCGTGTTATCATACCAACCTTGCCCACCGAGCCAATCTATTATTGTTCCTGATGTTTCTTTGATTTCAGTCCAGTTTGTTCCACCATTAATGGTTCCAAAGAGAGAAGAACCCGAACCCAGATCTGATGAGACATAAAGCTTTGAAGTATCCGAGGGAGCGATTGCAATTTCCATTCTTGAACCGTTCAAGTTTTTGTTATCGGTGTCAAACCAAGAATTTCCCGCATCGAATGATTTAAGAACGCCTTTACCATTTGATGTCGCATAAAGCGTGTTAAAATTCAACGGATTAGAAATAACTTGATCAATATTTGCTACCGAAGAAGTTTTCGTCCAGGAATTTCCTCCATCAATTGATTTAAAAATTCCTGTACCGGTTCCCGCAACGATGACATTCTCATTGTTTGGATCAACAACTAACCTATTTACATAAGAAAAGTCTTTATTACTTGTTGTAGCAGGAAGTTGGGTCCAGGTTTCTCCCCGGTCGGTTGACTTGAAAATTCCGTTCCCGGCAATTGCGTCTGCATTGTAAAATCCTTCTCCCGTACCGGCATATAACACATTTCTATTCGATTGAGATTGAGCAATTGCAGTAGTTGCTAAATTCGGCAATTCATCTGTAAGTTGATGCCAAGAAGTTCCAGCATTAGTGGTTTTCCAAATACCGCCACCAACAGAACCGGCGAACCATGTGTTTTTAGTTGCGTCGTCAGGATCAACAACAATTCCTCTGGTTCTTCCTCCAACATTTGCCGGTCCCCGTTCAATCCAATTTAAGTTCGCTATTTTGTTTAATGATTTGTTGGAACTCACCATTTTTTTCAACTCTATAAATTTATAATTAGGTTGATATGTTGGTTCGGCTTGGCCAGATCTCGTACGAATCATTTTTTGAACTTTAGCGAACATATCGGGCATATCAGATTTATTGTAATTTTTCATCCTGTTTTTACGGTTGGAAACAATTTTGTTTCTGACCGATGCGCGAGAAGACCCGGTACTTTTTATGCTTTCAGATTCATGTTTTGCAGCAAGTAACTCCCCCTTTACTTTTAGGTTGATGGTGTTTTTAATCTTCGAAGTTGAGGATTCACCTACTTTTGTATTTTGACTTGTACCAAGAGTAGCTCCATTTTTGTTAACGGAACTCTCTTTATGTTGATAATCAATTCCATCAAACAAAAAAAATGCAATAACTAACGAGATGCTAACAAGTGAAAGAAGAGTTAATTTTTTTTTCATAACCATGCCCTAATTATTTTTTTGTGAATTATTCTTTAATTTTTTGTTTCGTTTTAACGTCAAAAAAATACCCGAGTTTATCCATACTTTGATCATTTTTTTTTACTGTGCCGGGGAATTTCTGAACATTTATTTTATAACGACCGTCCCACTTAACTGATCCATGATTTATAAAATCCTCATGAATTATCACTTGCTTCTCTTTTTCATAAATAAAAAACTTTATCGCAGTTTCAGTCGGTGATTTGCTTCGACTTGAGACTAAATAAAATTCTTTTGTTTCGTTTTCTTGTATAGTGATAGAATCGCCATATTTTTCTTTTGCTAATTCACTTACCTGTTGGTGATCATTAATTTGAGGATTAGCAGATCGATCTGACTTGGTACAATTTGGTGGTACACACGAATTCACAAGAAACAGCACAAAGAAAAGATATAAAACCATTGCCTTCATTTACAAATTTTAATTGTGCATTAAACATAAATATTATTTGTATTATTTCAAACTTAGTAAAATGAAAGAACAAAAGCGAAAAAAAATATAACCGCGATTTTCATAACCCCTCCAATTTAGTTTAAAGCCTTGGATTTTTAGCAGCCCAATCTTTTATGTAATCTATGGTTGTGGTTGTTGTAGCTCCGGGGGTAAACAACTCGCCCACACCGAGTTCTTTTAATTTCTTAATATCTTCTTCGGGAATAATTCCGCCGCCGGTTAAAAGAACATCGTTCATTCCCTTTTCTTTCATCAAAGTAAGAATTTTGCGAAAGATCGTCATGTGAGCGCCGGAAAGAATACTAATGCCGATAGCGTCAACATCCTCTTGCAAAGCGGCTTCAACTATCATTTCGGGAGTCTGCCGCAAACCGGTATAAATAACTTCCATTCCGGCATCGCGTAATGCGGCGGCAATAACTTTTGCTCCGCGGTCATGACCGTCAAGTCCGGCTTTTGCAATTAACACTCTGATCTTTCTTTCCATAAAATAAACTCCGATTAAAAAAGAATAGCTGATTTAATTTTTTCCGCGATCAAATTCATTTCACCGTTACCATATTTTTTCAAATCCATTTTAAACTTGTACCCGTCGGTTTCAAAGCGAGGAATAATATGAAAATGGCAATGAAAGACCGATTGCCCCGCCGCCCTTCCGTTATTTGATAAAATGTTATATCCATCCGCCTGAAGTCCATGCACAACTCCTTTAGTAAGCTGCTGAACCACTGAAAATATTTCACCGAAAAGATCGTTGGGAACGTCTAGAAAATTTTCATAATGCGTTTTCGGAATTACAAGTGAATGTCCAACATTGAAAGGATTAATATCGAGAAAAGAAATTATATTTTCATCTTCAAACAGAATTTCTGCTTTTTCTTTTCTTTCCACGATATCACAAAAGATACATTGCATAAAGATTATTTTATTTCACCGGAATTTAATAAATATTTCTTCCTTTTAGAAAATACTCCATACAAACCGCCGGTGTGTACAAATAATGTTTTTGAGGTTTTCCCGGATAAGAAATTATCGTGATACGCTTTAAATGCTTTTCCAGTGTATGCAGGGTCTAATATTATTCCCGTGTGGCGGGCAAACTTTTTAATTAATGAAAGTTTATCATCGGATATATGCTTGTATCCTTCTTTCGAATAGCCGTCCAAAATCTCCAATCGTTTCTCGTCAAGTTTTATCTGCAAACGAAAATCTTTTATAGCTTGTTCTGCAAGAAATAAAATTTTGTTTTTAATTTCATCTTTCGGATACAACACATTTACTACAAATATTTTTAGATTCTGTTTAAAAAGAAGTGAACCAACTAATAAACCCGCCGTTGTTCCACCGGAACCGGAGGCTGTTAATATCGAATTGCAATGTTTAAAAATATTTTGATTTTGCATTTCTTCTATCGCATGAATGTATCCCCAAATTCCAAGCGGAGAAGAGCCGCCTTCGGGAATCAGAAAAACCTTCTTCCCTTTTTTTTCTAACGATATTTTTTCTTCCGCCATTATTGCGTTGGCATTTCCGAATTCATTTTTAGAAAGAAACCGGAATTCGCAGCCGAGAACTTTATCAAGAAATAAATTCCCGTCAGCGCTGGAAGAATTTTTCCCCCAAAGAAATAATTTACTTTTAATTCCTAATGAAGCCGCTGCAAAAGCTGTTGCGCGTGCGTGGTTTGACTGTTCCCCGCCGCAAGTAAAAACGTAATCGGTTTTTTCTTTTTTTGCTTGATAAAGAAGATATTCAAGCTTGCGGATTTTATTCCCAGAAGTTTCCATCCCGGTAAAGTCATCCCGCTTCAAATAAAATGATTTTCCTTCAAAAGAAATTTTTTGGATTGGAGTTGGAATATTCGCTAACGAAATCCGTTTGGGAATAATCAGCATTTTCACTTTTCTTTTTTCTTCAAATATTTTTTATAAAATGCTTTTGCATGTTCCAGATCTTCCATCGTGTCAACTGAATAACTATCAAACTCGGTTTCAACGACTTTAATTTTAATACCGTTTTCAAGCATCCGCAATTGCTCAAGTTTTTCAGTCTGCTCCAAATCTGTTGGTTGTAACGAAGTAAATTTCAGCAAAGCGTTTCTGCGGTAAACATACAAACCGACATGTTTGAACATGTTTACCATCTTGAGCCCTTCTGCGAGCGTAGCAGCATCACGTACAAACGGAATTGGTGAACGCGAAAAATATAAAGCGAAACTTTGATAATCGAAAACAACTTTAACTACCGATGAAGATTTTAATTCGACGAGAGATGTAATTTTTTTTGCCAGAGTTGATACCATAATTTCGGGATCGAACAGCAACGGTTCCACTGCTTCGTCAATCATTCTACCGGGAATAAATGGTTCGTCTCCTTGAATGTTTACAATAATTTCTGCGGATGGAAGTTTCTTCGCCACAAAAGCAATCCGGTCTGAACCGGTTGCAATCTCTTTCGGAGTTATCATAACTTCAGCGCCGAAAGATTTTGCCGCTTCTGCAACACGTTCATCATCTACAGCAATAATTATTTTGTGCAGTAAATTTGATTTTGAAACCGACTCATACGTGTGTTGAATCATCGGTTTGCCGCCGATCATTGCAAGCGGTTTTCCATATAACCGCGATGACGCAAACCGCGCCGGGATTATGCCAACTATCATTGTAATGTAAAATGAAAAATCATTATTATTCTTTCGATATTTGCTTTAGCCAATTACTTTCGGAACCTTGAAAAATTCTTCGTCCTTATCCGGTGCATTTCTCAAAGCATCTTCCCTTTTAGTTGAAGGCTTTAACTCATCCTCACGAAAAACATTTTTCACTTCAATCGGATGTGAAAGAGGCTCAACGTTTGAAGTATCAAGTTCGTTCAGCTTATCCATGTGATGAAGAATCTGGTTCATATCTTTTGTAAGATGTTCAATTTCACTTTCGGTAAACTCAAGTCGAGCCAGCTCTGCTATTTTTTCAACTTCCTGTTTCGTAACTGCCATCGGTTAATCCTTTTTGTTTGCAATAACAATTTGTCGTACGCGTTCCATTAAATCCTTTTCGTCCTGCCGGCCATTCATATTTTCCGTGTTGATTGGTTTATCATAATGGACATGAATTGTTCCCGGGTTGATGCGAAGTTTTCCCTTGGGCATTATTGCAGCTGTTCCGCTTATCGAAACAGGAACGATTGGAAAGCCAACACGTGAAGCCAGATAAAACGCTCCGCGTTTAAATGGCATTACCTCGCCGGTTTTGCTTCTTGTTCCTTCAGCAAAAACCAAAACTGAAATACTTTTTTCGACAATTGTTTTTTTTGCGCGATCCAAACTTTCCATTGCGCGGTCGGCTTTTTGTCTATCAACAACAATATATGGACCTAACTGAAGCGCCCAGCCAAAGATAGGAATCCATGCAAGCTCCTTCTTAAAAATAATTACCGCATCATCAGGAAAGGAAGCTTGCATAGCTAAAATGTCGTACATACTTGAATGATTTGAAACATAAACATGCGGTTTCGATTTATCAAAATTCTCCAATCCGCTTGTTGTAAGTTTTATTCCACTTAAGAAAAGACCACCGTAGGATAATAGCCGCGAAATCCAAAAATAAGTTCTGTTACTTCTGTCGAAGATCGCACTTATGAGTGCAAGCGTAGAACAAATGAAAAGATGCAGGGTGACCAAGAAGAGTTTAATGTATGTGATCATATTTTCTCAACGTTATTTTTTACAAATGAAAGAATAGCACTTTTTCTTTTGTTGATGGATGGATGACTATAGAAAAACCATTCGACAAAAGGATGTGGTTCTTTATCACCCAGATTTTGTTCGGTCAATTTATCAAGAGTGTTCAAAAATGCTTCATGCTTCCCGGTAGTTTCAATGGCAAAAGCATCGGCTTCATATTCATATTTCCGTGAAATAATATTTGAGAGCGGCTGGATCAATAATGAAACCAGCATTCCCCACAAAGCCAAAATGGGTAAAGCATAAATTTGAGTAAGTTTTTCAACATGAAAATATGGAAGCGAAAATGAATATAGTTTTGCAATTAAAAACAAAGTAAAAAAACTAAAAAATGTTCCAAGCAAAATATTTTTTATAATGTGTTTCTTTTTATAATGACCGAATTCATGCGCCAATACGGTTTCAACTTCATCAAGAGAATAATTTTCAAGCAGCGTATCGCCAAGTAAAACCCGTTTTGATTTTCCTAATCCGGTAAATGCGGCATTCGCTTTTTTCGTTGTTTTGCTCATATTAAATGTAAAGACATTTTCAACTTTAATATTAGCAATTTCCGCAAGACGAGCAATTCTTGCTTTTAACTCTTCATTATCAATCGGTATAATTTTATAAAACATCGGGAGAATAAAAACCGGGACGATTCGCGCCAAAACTACTGAAACAACGAAAAGAAAAACCGCGAACGGCAGCCACCAGTTTTCTCCAAATTTCCGCAACATATAAAAAAAGAAAAGCAAAATTGGCAACCCAATTACAAGCGAGATAAGTACTCCTTTTGTTCCCTCCCAAATCCATTGTAAAAATGTTTGATTTGAAAGTTTGTACTTATGTTCTAAAATAAATCCGCCATAAAATGAAAACGGGGAAAAAAGTATGGCGAAACAAAGTCCTGTAGTAATTACATAAAGAAGAAACAAGAAGTATTCATTTTGAGAATAACCGACCAGAAAATTTTCCAACGAATAACTTAACCCGGTTTTCACAAAAATGAAAAGCAAAATAAAGGTTAAAATGCTTTCGCTTATGCTCAACAGAAGCTTGGTATTACTATATTTTTTTGAATTCATATTTGAAAGATAAAGAGAGGAGGAAAGGATTGCAAAAATTAAAAAGATGGTTCCACCGGTAAAGGTGGAACCTAAATAAACATTTATTTTGCGTCAGCACAGCCTGCTTCAGCTTCGCTGCAGCAACCTTTTTTATCGGTTTTTTGACCAGCTTGATGTTTTTCCTTTTTCGCTTTGTTCGCAGTAGTAGCAGTTGTAGTAGTAGTTGTTTTAGCTTTTTCTTTTTTAGGAGGAGTTGATTGAGCCTGAACACTTAAAGAAACAACAAATAAAACCACAAGACTTAAAACGATATTTTTCACAGAGATACCTTTCTTATAGATGAATTGATAGTTGATTTTTTTACCAATTTTTTGGTGAACTAATTTAATGAACTAATCGAAAAGAACAAGAACAATAATTTGTGACTAAATTATCCCGATAGCCAAAGACTCAAGCCATCCAATCTTCCCATCGGAAAGACGGATTTTGTTCCATCCTTCCAATTTGTCTTCAACTTTAATTTTAATTCCTTCATGAAGAATGAACGCATCCGAACTTTTTTCATCCGGTGAAGACTTAACATTTACTGTTTGTTCTAAAACAATTCCGTAATGATAATTTTCAACTTGATGCTGTTTTGTTAAGAACAGAACAACACTAAGCGAAAAAAAGAAAAGAATCGAAGCTCCGCTAAAAAAAGAATATTTTTTTGTTGAAGATCTTTTTGCGGTAAAAAATATTCCGATCGTGATAATCAATAGCAGATAAACAACAAACATGAAAGTTTTCCATCCGGAAGGATGAAAAAGATTTTGCGTTGCCTCCCACCACGAGAACAAAAAGAATTTTGGAACAACATCAACTTTATCCACAATTTTTGAATTTGCGATGATCAAATTGTGTCGTATGTCTTCATCGTCTGGAGAAAGTTGGTAAGCTTTTTCAAAATACAAAATTGATAAACCGAATTTTCCTGTACGGTAATAGGCATTTCCCAAATTATAAAACAGCGAAGCGCCGTGATAACCATTGTGCAAAACGGTTTCATACTTTGTTATTGCTTCTTTATAATTCCCGGTTTTATAATACTGATTTGCTTGTTCCAATTCTTTTTGAAGAGATTGTGAAAATCCGAATGATGAAAGAAGAATGAATAAAAAGAAAATATATTTTTTCATTTTAGTCCTCCCTTCAAAGAAATTCTTTCTTCAAGTGAAGCGATTAATGAAGCCGTTCTGTTGTATAAAAGATTCATATCTTCCAAAATATTCTGTGATGGAGCAAAGCGGATAAACTCGCATTTCTCCAAAATCAATTTCATTTCATCTATAAAATTTTCATCCACTCCGCTTAACTGAAGTTTAGTGATTGCAGCTTCAACCGTAAAATCAGCTTTATTAATTGAAAGTTTGTCTTCAAGATAACCGAAAATTGCCTGGGAAATTTCCGTAAAGAAGAGTGAATCGTTTTTCTCTTTCAAATATTTTGAAGCGGTTTTCAATCTGGCTTTTGCAATTTTCTCAGCACGCAAATTCTTTAACAGCATGATATTACCGGAAAGTTTTTCTTCTTTTTGTTTCCAGAAGAGAAAACCAATTAAACCGAATAACGGCAAAGAATAGAGAGTTAGAATAAGTGCTAAAGAATTTTCTGATGAATTTTTCTCATCCGTTACATCATTAAAATTAGTTTTTATAAAACGAATGTCCTGACCAAGCAATTTAATTTCTTCTTTTGATAGACCGTTTCCTCCACCGGTGTATTCTGCGCTTCCTTGTTCAACGGTAATTGGATATGCCGAAGATGAAATTGTCATGTAAGCTTTTTTCTTCGGATTAAAAAACGAAAATTGCAGTGCCGGTATTTCAAACGATCCGGAAACTCGCGGGATTACTAATAACTCAAAATTCTTCCTGCCGCTGATAACACCGCTTCTTGAAACATCGGCAGAAATCTTTGGTTCATATTTTTCAAATCCGTTTGGAATTTGCAATTGCGGAAGGTCCAATAAATTGATATTCCCTTCACCGCTCAACATAACCTTCAACGTGATCGGTTCATTCTGCTTTACATTTTTCTTATCAATAGAAGTTTGCAGAGTATAATTTCCAACCGCACCGGTAAAAGATGAAAGCGAAGTCTGCGGAAGTGGTAAAACATTCACCTTAACAGTATTTGACTTTGCTGTGTACTCAACCGATTCTGTTCGTCCGAAAAACGGATCATTAAAAAAATCATCGAAAGGACTATTTGATTTCCGTTTCCGTTGGATTAAAACAGGAATTTTCAATTCAAACGGAGTTACCGATAATTCACCGGTTTGTGTTGGAAATAATGCCGCCCGTTTTAATGTTGCAACATTAAATAATTTTCCATCATAATTTTCACGCGAAAAAGAAATTTGATTTGAGGTTTCAATTTCTTCAGACCAAAATCCTTGATACGATGGAAGTTTGGAAATTTGCGGAGATTGAATATTCAAGCGAGTATAAAGTTTATAAGTAACGGTAACTTGTTCACCTTGATAAACTGAATTTTTATCTACTATCGCACGGATGAAAACGTTATCACCAATTTCTTTAGTTGAAACATCTTGGTTGTTTGATTCTTTTTTCGCTTGCTGATTGCTGCTCCCTTTTACAACTTCAATCGTAAGCGGTGCGGATTTTAGAGTCTGCCCTTTAACAGAAATTGCAGCGCTGCCAATTGTAAACTTACCCATAGAACGAGGTTGTAAATAATAGGTGAAAGCCCGGGAACCTGAAACCGCTCCGTTAATAATCTGCATGCTTGATGATTGATTCGGTCCCGAAAGCACAAGAAAATCTTTGAAGTTAGGAGCCTGGAAATTTCCGACCGCATTTATGTCTGCACCGGAATAAGTAAATGAAACTTCAAACTGTTCCCCTTCTCCAACTTTTGTGCTACTCGCGGTAGCGGTAAAAGATTGACTAAACAATTTCGCGGAGAAGAGTGACACCGCTAATACAATTACAAGTAATGCTTTGTTAATCGTCATGGCTTTTGATTTTTTACTTTTGACTTTTAACTTTCTCATTACCAATCTTTTTCAACTTTAACATGCTCACCAACTTTCTTTCGTAACTTTTTCTGCATCTCTTTTTCATTGTCTTTTAGGGCGTTCAGAATTTGTTCTGCCTGCTCCTTGGACATTTTAGGTTTTTGATTCTGCTGTTGTTGTTGCTGTTGTTTATCTTGATCTTTTTTATCATTCTTATTTTGGTTTTGCTGATTCTGTTTATCGTTTTTATCTTTATTCTTATCGTCTTTGTTCTGCTTATCGTCTTTCTTATCCTGATCTTTTTTATTCTTGTCGTCTTTTTTATCGTCTTTCTTATCCTGTTTCTTTTGATTTTCTTCTTCCCGCAACTTTTTCAGAGCATAGGACAAATTGTATTTAGCTTCTTCGTCTTTCGGATTCATCTTAAGTGAATTTTTGTAAGCTTCAATACTTTCTTTTAATTTATTATCATCAAGTAAACTATTTCCAATATTGTAAAACGCTTTGCTCTTCAACTCTTTATCTTTTGTTTTCGAAAGAACCGTTTGATAAGCTTTCATCGCCTCATCATATTTTTTCTGTTTGTAATATGCATCCCCTAGATTGAAGTAAGGAATACTGGTCGACGAATCCTTTTCAATTCCTTTCCGAAAATTAATTTCCGAATCACCGAACTTTTTTTGATTGAATTGTTCAACGCCGTCGTTATTCAAAGAACGAAGTGATTGGCTAAATCCGCTGCTGAAAGCGGAAAGAAAAAAGATAGTTACAAAATAATATTTTAGTGAAGAAAAACTCATTTAAACATTTCGTTTTAATATTTGTATTAAAAATTTTGATTTTCGTTCGGTCAAAAATAATTCCAGAATTAGAATTAAGAGTGCCGGGATTAAGAAATAAAAATACTTGTCGTCATAATCTGTTATTCTCTTTGAGCCGTATTCAGATTTTTCAAGTGAAGAAAGATCTTTATAAATCAAATCTAATTCATTCTGATAACTTGAAGACAAATAATATTTGCCTCCACCTTTAGACGCAATTTGTTGAAGAGTTGCTTCATCAAGTTTGGTCAATACAGTCGATCCGTTTGCATCTTGCTTAAAACCAATCTGATGGTTATTGCTGTCGTAAACCGGGATCGGCGCACCGGAAGGAGAACCCATACCAATTGTATAAATTAAAATCTCTTTATCGGCTGCATCTTTAACTGAACTATCAATATCACCTTCATGGTCTTCACCATCGGTAATTATGACCATCACTTTTTTCGTTGCAGCTTTCGTATCGAATGATTTTGCAGCCAAATTTATTGCCGATGCAATCGCTGTTCCCTGTTGGGGAATTGAATTTACATCAACCGTGGAGAGGAAAAGGTTTGCGGCTGAATAATCTGTTGTAAGCGGAAATTGCACGTACGCGTCTCCGGCAAAAATAATTAAACCGATTCTATCACCTTGCAGTTTTCTAATTAACAAAGCGATTTCGTTTTTAGCTTTTTCCAATCTACTCGGTTTGATATCTTCTGCTTTCATACTTGAAGACACATCGAGCAGAATAAAAACGTCAATTCCGATTTGCTTCACTTCTTCAACGCGGTTTCCAATTTGCGGACGAGCTAAAGTTAGAATCAGCAAACCTATCGCAAAAACTACAAAACCAAATTTTATGGATTCTTTATAAAAACTTTTTATTCCGAATAAGACTTCATGAATTCGTTCATCAGCAAATTTCTTTAAGAGCGATTTTTTTTTCTTCAAATAAAAGAAATAAAACACAACCAATACCGGCAAAAGGTATAAGATGTGTAAATATTCCGGATGAGCAAATCGAAACATAAAAGTTTTCTTTTCCTTTAAGGCAATTTTCTAAAAATTGTTTTTGATAAACTTACTTCAAGCAATAACAGAAAGAGTCCGCTCCAAAGCCAGGGGAAGTAGAGTTCTTTTTTGTTTTTGTAAGAAGTTACTTCAAATTTTGTTTTTTCAAGTTTATCAATTGCTTGATAAATTTCTTCTAATTTTTTATTTCCGGTCGCACGAAAATATTTGCTGTCCGTTGTTTGGGCGATCGAACGAAGTACTGCTTCATCAATTTCTACAGGAACCATTTGATAGCGAATCCCGAATGGCGTTTGAAATGGATATGGCGCTTGTCCCACAGTTCCAATGCCAATAGTGTAAACTCTTATTCCAAAATTTTTCGCAATATCTGCCGCAGTTAAAGGATCAACTTCACCGGCGTTGCTTACTCCATCAGTTAGCAGAATCATCACTTTGCTTTTTGCTTTTGAATCTTTTAGGCGATTAACTCCGTTCGCTATCGCGTTCCCGATTGCTGTTCCATCTTCAATCATTCCGCTTTTAACTTCTTGAAGAAGGTTTTTAAGTACCGAATAATCAATGGTCAAAGGGCATTGCGTAAAAGCATCGCGAGAGAAAATAACCAAACCAATTTGATCCGAAGTTCTACCCGAAATAAATTCTTGAGTAATTTTTTTTGCGGCTTCCATTCTGTTAGGTCTAAAATCTTCCGCCAGCATACTGCCGGAAATATCAAGTACAAGCACTACATCAATTCCTTCGGTGTAAACATTTTCTCCGCTCGAAAAACTTTGCGGTCTTGCGAGCGCAATAATTAATACGGCAAAAACAAGCATGCGCAAATAAATCGGCGTATCGGAGAATTTTTCTTTCCAGCTTCTTTTTCTTTCGTTGAAAAGTTTAACGTTCGAATAGACAATCGATGGTTCAACGTTTTTAAATTTCTTGTAATATAAAAAGATGAAAACCGGGACAAACAAAAGAAGCCACAAAACAAGCGGATAAGCAAAGGTAATTCCAGAGTTAAACATTTTGCTCTCCGGTATGTTGTTCCAATTTAGTAACCGGAATTGTCACGGTAACAATTTGTCTTGCCTGCTTAATCATCGTTTCGTTAACTTCATTAAGCGGAACGAACTTTGCAAATTTTACCATATCCGCATTTTGTAGAAAATCTTTTGTAAGAGGAATAATCTCAGAAGAATCGTTCTTTGTTTTCAACAGTTCAAGAGTTTCATCGGAGGTTAATTCCAGAGCCGGAAGTGAAAAACGTTTTTCAAAATAGGTGCGAATGATCTCGGTAATTTCTGTGTGATACTCTTTCACTTTTCCGCTCTGCCAAAGTTTTTTTGCCTCCAATTCATCAAGTGAATTTAATGCAATCTCATAAGGAGGTCTTTGGATTTCAATTACTTCTTCCCCTTGATCTTTTCGTTTAATAAACTTTTTGTAGATGAAATAAAGCAACGCAACAACAATCGCAATAGCCGCTATCCACAGTAATAACTCCAACCAATTAAATGGAATAACAATCGGTTCTTTAATATCTTTTGCTTCTTTTATAGTATCAACCGGCAAGGTATGGATGACCAAATTTATTGAGTCGGTTGATAAAATAGAGAATGCAGTATCTTTATTTGTTTTGTAGGGAATTTGAAAAGAAGGAATCGTAACGTTTCCGGAATCAAATCCGGCTAATACAAAATGATAGACAATTGAATTTTTCCCGTTCTCTTCTTTCATCTGAAGTGGAAGCTGTTCAATAAACTCAAGCTTTTTCAGCGAATCTTTTATTGAGGGGAAAAAGAATTCCACATTCTTCGGCGCGGAAAGTTCCACCAAATAGTTGATGTAATCGCCAACCAAATAGTTTGTTGAATCTACCGATACTTTGCTTTTTACTTGTTGAGAAAAAGTAAGTGAGGCAAAAGCAAAAATGAAGACAGAAAAAAGTAAATTAACCCGCTTTACCATCGTTTCTCACGCATTCTGAAAAAATTAACCAACGGTTTGATGTACGATTCTTTTGTGTTTATTGTTATTCCGTCAAGTTTGCTTGAGGCAAAAAGTGTTTTTTGTTCCATGCGGAATTTTTCTCTTTGATGATGCAGCCAGAATTGAAAAGACGCATCACTTGTATCCAATGTTTTTTCTTTCCCGGATTCAGGATCAACAAAACGAACTAATCCCATCGGCGGAATTTTTTGTTCCCGCTCATCTATTAACGTTATGCCGATGAAATCATGTTTCTTTCCGACCATGCGTAAAATTTTATCGTAACCGGTATCTTGAAAATCCGAGATGAGAAATGCGATGCTTCTTTTCTTTATCGCTTTATTAAAATATTCCAACGCTCCGCGAATATTTGTCCCTTTGCCGGAAGGTGAAAAAGAAAGAAGCTCGCTGATAATCCGAAGCGTATGCGATTTCGATTTCTTCGGCGGAATGAATTTTTCAATTTTGTCAGTGAACAAAATGAGTCCGACTTTATCGTTATTCTTCAACGCGGAGAAAGCCATAATGGCGCTTATTTCAGCGGCGATTTGCTGTTTGGTAGAATCAGAACTTCCAAAATATTGCGAACCGCTTAAATCAACAATCAGCATAACGGTAAGTTCGCGTTCCTCTTCAAATATTTTTATAAACGGATGACCGAACCGCGCTGAGACGTTCCAATCAATATTACGAACGTCATCACCAATTTGGTATTCGCGGACTTCCGAAAATTCCATTCCCATCCCCTTAAATACTGAATGGTATTCACCGGAAAAAACCTGGTTCACCAACCCTCTGGTGCGGATTTCTATTTGTCTAACTTTTTTTAGAAGTTCTTTTGTTAACATGTTTTGTTACTTGACGGTTGTTTGTTGTTAGTAGACCATTTCGATTAAGGAACTTCAACTTTGTTTAATATTTCGCTTATAATATTTTCCGAAGTAATTTCTTCAGCTTCGGCTTCATACGATACTGCAATTCTGTGGCGTAAAACATCGTAAGCGATTGTTCTAACATCTTCCGGAATTACATAACCGCGTCTTTTAATAAATGCCATGGCACGGCTTGCAATCGCTAAATTGATAGAAGCTCTTGGTGAAGCGCCGTAAGTTATTAAATCAGTAAGTTTATCAAGGTTAAAATCTTTTGGAGTTCGAGTTGCAAAAACAATATCAAGAATGTATTTCTCGATTTTTTCATCCATGTAAATTTGCTGTAAAAGATCTCTTCCTTTTAAAATGTTTTGCGAAGAAACGACAGGATTAATTTTATTCTCAACAGCAGAAACGTTTTGCCGCATGATTTTGATTTCTTCTTCTCTCTGAGGATAAGTAATTTTTACTTTCAACATAAATCTATCAACTTGAGCTTCCGGAAGCGGATAGGTACCTTCCTGCTCAATTGGATTTTGAGTTGCGAGAACTAAAAACGGTTCTTCAAGTTTAAATGTTGTTTCTCCTATAGTAACTTGTCTTTCCTGCATCGCTTCAAGCAGCGCGCTTTGAACTTTGGCGGGAGCGCGGTTTATTTCATCAGCTAAAATAAAATTTGAGAAGATAGGTCCTTTACGGATGAAAAAATTTCCATCTTTCTGATTATAGATTTGCGTACCGATAATATCTGCCGGCAGCAGATCAGGCGTAAATTGTATACGCTGAAATTTTGCTTTCATGGCGGAAGCAAGAGATTTGATTGCAAGCGTTTTAGCCAAGCCAGGCACGCCTTCCAATAAAATATGACCGTTACCGAGCAAACCGATCACCAATCGTTCGACCATTGCTTTTTGTCCAACAATGACCTTGCCGATTTCCACCATTAATAAATCAACAAAAGCGCTTTCTTCTTTAATTTTTTCGTTTAAGACCGTTATATCCAATTCTACACCTCATTAAGTTGAAATTCTGATTTATTTTAAGATTAGACGAACACTAATTTAAAAATGTTGCAGGAAATATTAAAAAATTTTTTACCCTAAAATTTTAAACACTGCAAATTTAAGATACGAAGTTTCTTCCATCATAGGCAACTTGGGATGGTCAAACGAAGCTTCGTTAAAATGAATAAGCTGAATCGTTTTATTTGCTTTTTGCGCTGCTTTTGCAATAACAGAAATGAATTCAGACTTTTTTAGATGGAAGGAACAGGAGGAAGTTATCAGAAAACCACCATTACTAATTAATTGAAGAGCCAGCCGGTTAAGTTTTTCATATCCCTTTTCAGCAGTTTTTAAAGTTTTTTTGTTCTTGGCAAATGCGGGAGGGTCAACGAAAACGAGATCATATTTTTTATTGTTGGCGACTTCCCGTTCTAGAAAATCAAAAACATCGTAAACAACAAATTCAGTTTTGCCGGATAAATTATTCAGCTCAATATTCTTTTTAACTTTTTCAATTTCATTTGCTGATGAATCAACAAAGGTAACATCGTTCGCGCCGGCTTTCAAAGCATGTAAACCGAATCCCCCGGAGTTACAAAATGCATCCAAAACCGTTTTGTCGGAAGAAATTTTTTCTATAAAAAATCTATTATCCGATTGATCAAAATAAAAGCCGGTTTTTTGCCCTTGCGAAAAATCTATTTCAAATTTCAGTGAACCATCAGAAATAATTTCATTCCCAATATTTCCGAACAAAACGCTATTTTCTTCCGACAGCCCTTCTAATTTTCTAAAATAGGGTTCATGTTTGGTTAAAATATTTTCTGCCGAAAAATCTTCCTTTAAAATTTTAGTGATAAGTTCAAGATTTTTCTCCATTCCGGCAGAATAAATTTGCAAGACGAAAGTCTTATTGTATTTGTCGATAATCAAACCGGGAAGGAAATCACTTTCACTAAAAACCATTCTGAACGCTTCACGGTTTGGATAAAAAGTTTTTCTTAATTCGTAAGCTGATTTCATCCGCTCACGCAATAACAATTCCAAATCACTAATTAAATCTCGGGAAAGCATCCTGATTGCGATCAGTGAGCTTTTGTTAAAAAATCCCATTCCAAGTAAAATATTTTTCGCGTCGTAAACTTCAACAAGATCGCCATTCTCTGGTTCATCTTGTATTTTAAAGATTTCATTACTAAAAACCCAAAGATGCCCATTTACTATTCTATTTTCTTCGTTCCGTTTGAGAATTACTTTTTTCAATTCTTTGTTACCGTTCGTATTATTTAAAATAAAAATGCCGCAGCAAACCTATGAAGATTTTCGACCACGGCAAAAGTAATAATTCTTGCTCTTAAAGATTTTGAAGGACTCTTGTTATGCGTTGAGCGACCTCTTCTGCAATTGAAGCGAGTTCTACATTTCCTACGGCTTTCATTGATTCAAGCGGATTAACAGCAGATACTTGCACTCCACCTTCTGCTTTTTCTTGAACAATAAAATTGCAAGGAAGTAAAACACCAATGTGTTCTTCGGCTTGCAAAGCTTTAAAAGCAAATTGCGGATTGCAGGCGCCGAGAATTTTGTATTTGCGGAAATCAACATCTAATTTTTTCTTTAGAGTTGCTTGCACATCAATCTCGGTTAATACGCCGAATCCTTCTTTTTTCAATTCCTCAGTAACTTTTTCAATCGCTTGTTCGAAAGAAAGACCAACTGATTTTGAATTATAGTATGACATAAGTTCTCCTAATTTTCACCGGTATGATGATAAAATCACCCATGCGATTCATCGCTTTCAAGTACTTCCAACAATTTACCCTCACGCATCGAAAAATCAGACAAATAAAGATTAGAAAGATTCAACTCATAAAATATAGTTTGCAGAATTATCGCTCCAGCCGGTAAGATATCGGCTCTCTCCGGTTCAATTCCCGGAATAGTTTTTCTTTCTTCAATCGTTTCTTTTGTCAGAAGCAAATTCACTGCTTCATCAAGTTCTTCCTTCGTTAATATTTTTTCATCTTGTTTTTCTATATTGAACCGAGCAGCATTGGCTAATACAAGATTCTTCATTGCATGAATAGTACCTGAATTGCCGGTAGTAAAATCAATTTTTTCAGAAGCAAGTTTTTCTTTTACAGATTTAATTTCTCTTTTAATAAAAATCCGGCATGCTTCAATTTCATTTTGATCTAAATCTCCATCAGGGAAAAAACGCAATGATAAACGAACGGCGCCAAGTTTCAAACTCTCGATAAAAAATATTTTCCCGGCTCGCCCGAGAATAAATTCTGTACTTCCGCCTCCAACATCCAAACAAAGAATGTTTTTAGAAAGAGCATCGGGATGAGAGTATAAAATCGCTGAATAATTTAAATTCGCTTCTCTTTCACCGGAAAGCACTTCAATTGAAATGCCAGTAGTTATAAAAACATGTTCTAATAAATCATTTTCGTTAACTGCCTCGCGAACCGCACTGGTGGCTGTTGCAGTTATCGTACAGAAAAATGATTTTGCAATTTCTTTTAACTCAAGAATGATTTTTTCAGCTTCGGCAAAATCTTCATCCGATAAAAAAGATTTTCCGTTTTTCTTTTGAAGAGCTAAACGGTAAACCATTCTTTTTCTGAAAACCACCGAAAAAGATTTATCATTTTCAATTTTATAAACAACAAAGTGAAAAGAATTCGATCCGATATCGAGAATTGCTTTATGTTGTTGGAAATTCATGGGCTGAACTATTTTTTATCGGCTAAAAGATTTTTACACAATGAAAAAACTTCATCAACAGTTACATCATTAATAAGATCGGACTTGTGCAGAAAATATTTATGCTCCCCAACCGGAGCCCAATTAAACGGGTTAGTCGGTCCGAAGATTGATATTTGAGGCGTTGGAGTAGTTCCGGCAACATGCATTATACCGGTGTCGTTTGTTATAAACAGATCGCTCATTGCAATAAGAGCAGCTACTTCGGGAATACCTTTATTCCAAAATAACTTTGTTTCAAAAGAAACACTGCGCTGTATTATTTCAATTATTTCCAAATCATCCGGCCAACCGGTAAGATAAATCATTGGTTGATAATTTTTTTCTAAAAGATTTATTAATGCAATAAAATTCTCAAAAGACCAGCGGTTAGGTGGTTTTCCGGCTCCAACATGAAGCCCGATGATCTTCCCGTTCTTTCGCGTATAGGATTGAAGAAATTCTTTTGCGCCTTGTTCGTCTTTTTCATCATAGTAAATCTCAGAGCTAAAGTTATTAGTTGAGATACCAAATGGTCGAAGAAGGTCGAGACTAAAATCTGAAACATTTGCATCAGGATATTTTTTCCAATCCAGATTAATTCTTCTATCAAAAAAAAATGCCGAAAGATTTTCTTTACCGCTCAATGAATTAGGACCAATTCTAATTTTAGCGTTAGCAACTCTGCAAAGCAAATTGCTCGTAAAGGAAATAGAAACCGTTACGGGAACAATCGCAAGGTCATAATTATTTTTTAAAAAATGAATCATTTTTTTTAAGTAATCAAAAGAAAATATTTTACTTTTATCAAACACAAAGAGTTCATCAATAAATTTACTTTTGTGCAAAGCATTTTTGTTTGTGGGACTAACGATTACTGCTACTTCTGCCGAAGGGAATTTTTCTTTCAACGCTCGAAAAACCGAAACGCATGCAAGTAAATCGCCAAGCTGATTATGTTGACGAACGACAAGAATTTTCTTCGGTTGGCCAACCTCATAGCTGTAAATTTCTTTTAATCCCCAAAACTTTTTTAATAAAGAGTATAATATTTTTTTCATTATAAATAACTACTGATCATCTTCAACGGTTTTCTTATCATCTTTGATTTCTTTAAAATCTATATCGATAACATCTTTTTCATTATAAGACCTCTTTTGAGGTTCGTTCTCTCTTTTTTTTGCAATAGTTGAAGAAGAGATTGCGCGTACAAAACGAATAATTTTCAAAGAAAAATAGATGAGCAATGCATAAATGATAAGTTTAATAAACATTATAAAATCCTTTTCGCTTCAGGTTGAAAATACTCAGTGAATCCTCTGTCGGCTCTGAATATTGCCTGAAATAATTCTTCAAAATCTTTCTGATTATTTACAAAATCCATTTCGGTTGTGTTTACAATTAACAATGGTGTTGTCGCATACCGGAAGAAAAAATCGTTGTAAGCTTCGCTCAATTCTTCAATATAACTTCTGGTTAAGTTGCGTTCAATTTGCCGGCTCCGTTTTTTAATATTGTACATCAGACGGTCAACACTTGATTGTAAATAGACGACCAAATCCGGTTGACGAAGATTTTTGAATAAAAGTGGAAATACCGATTCATACAATTTTAATTCTTCTCCGGTAAGATTGAGATAAGCAAATATTTTATCTTTCTCAAAAATATAATCAGCAACAATAAATTCTGAAAATAAATTCTCTTGATTAAGCATCTGTTGCTGCTTGTAACGGTTTACTAAAAAAAACATTTGCGTTTGAAATGCGTAACGGTTTCGTTCGTTGTAAAATTTTTCCAAAAACGGATTTACTTCAAATTGCTCAACAATAAGCTGCGCATTAAGCCGTTCTTTTAATTTTACAGCAAGGGAAGTTTTTCCAGCGCCGATTGCGCCTTCAACTGCTATGTACCGGACATCTTTATCACTAGGCAACGCCATAAGATTCCTTTAAACTGTTTGGAGATGAAAAAATATTTATAACATATTGTTCATTTTCCGGCAATACAATATCACAAATACTCATTTGTAATCCGGGATGATAAAATCCGGGAGCAATTTCACAAAGCGGAACGAGAACAAAATCCCTCACTGGAATATAAGGATGCGGAACCGTTACTCTTACATCGGAATAAACGAGATCATCGAAAAATAAAATGTCTAGGTCAATTTCCCTACATTCCCACTTCTCCCTTTTTTTTCTGCCAAGCTGCTGTTCAATTCCTTTAAGAAAATCCAGCAGAGCGTGAAGTTCAAGTTCGGTTTCAATTGCGATAACGCCATTAAGAAAATTCCCTTGATCTTTTATTCCGAATGGTTTGGTTTCATAAACCGATGAAATTTTTATTATGCGGCAAAGAGAGGATTGTTCAATAAGTTTAACCGCTTTTTGCAAATAAGAAAATCTATCGTCAAGATTTGAACCTAATCCGATGTAGCTAATATGCTTTTTCGTTCCATCCATTACAATTTCTCAACACTTTCATTCCACTCATCGCGGGTTTTTACAACTTCAACTTCAACGGAATCGACAACCCCGCCAATCGGAGGATTGTTTTTCCTAACACGCAAAGCAATCTTATGAACAGAAGGAAAAGTTCTAAATAATTCATCAACCATTGCGTTGGTTAAAGCTTCGATCAAATAAAACTTTTTCTGAAGAGCAAGATTACTCATCACGTTATAAACTTGTTCATAATTTATTGTCTCTTGCAGCTTATCTGTTGTAGCTGCGTGAGCAAAATTTGTGTAGAGATCAACGTCGGCTTCAAACTTGCCGCCAATATTTTGTTCTTGTTGAAAAACTCCGTGGTATCCGTAGAACGAAGCTTTTTTAATTCTGATGATGTTCAACATAATTTATTTACTTCTCATAATTTTTTGTTTCAAACTTGATAAGTTCGCCATCAACAAACCTGTTAACACAAAAATACTTCCAAAAATTTGATTTGGCATCAGCGTTTCATTTAGAAAAATCCAGCCGATCAATAAAGCAATAATTGGTGTAATAAAAGCCGTTAGCGAAAGCAAAATAATATTTATTCTTTTCAACAGCCAATAATATGCGGTAAAGGTAACCACGCTGCCTATAATTCCAAGATAAAAAACCGACGCAATTGCCTTAGTATCAAACTTCAGCGTAGAAGTATTTTCAAATAAAACTCCGAGCAAAAGCATCCCCGCTCCCGCTATTGCCATCGGAATTAAATTCATCGAAAGAGCGTGCAAATGTTGTCCATATTTTTTAATCGAAACAGCAATAGTTGACTGCAACAGTCCGCTCAGCAAAACCGCCACCATTCCAAGAAAATAGTTCATTCCGATCGTTAAAAGATTTTGCGAGAAAATAATAACAATACCTGAAAAGCCGAAAATCATTCCAATAATTTTTATTAATCCTATTTTTTCTTTGGGAATAAAAATCCGTGTAAACAGCGCTACAAAAAAAGGATAAACCGCAAACAAAACAGCAGCTAATCCCGAAGGAATAAATTGCTCTCCCCAATAGACTAATCCAAACGGTAGAATAAACGAAAAAATTCCCATGAAATAATAGAGCCGCATGGAAATTTTATCTCGTTGAACGGAGATCGAACGGATTTGCATGATGATATAAATAACAATAGCGGCTATCGAAAACCGCAAACCCGCAGAAATAAGGGGCGTAAGCGAGTCTAAGCCAAGCCTAATTGCAAACCAGGTTGAGCCCCAGATCAAACAAATTAAAATATAATTTGAAGCTATTTTAAAATTAGAATCCAACAATTAACCTTTCATCGCAAGCACTCCGAGCGTTCTACCGGATAACTTGCCGTCTCTTCTGTATGAGTGGAACAAAGAATTCCATTCATAACTGCATAATGTGGAAAGCTGAATATTTTCTTTCCGCACTTCAAATTTACACAAAATGTCATAATTAATTTTAGCGACGTTGAGGAGGAATTTCTCTCCCTTCGGCAGTAAATATTTTTCATCAAAGTGTTGGGCAACTTCCTCACCAACTTCATAATTTTTTTGGCTGATTGAAGGTCCCAAATAAGCGATAAGTTCATTCGGATTCGCTTTAAATTCTTTTTCAAGTTTAAGAATTGTTTTTTCCAAAATTCTAAGCGATGTACCGCGCCATCCGGAATGTACGCCGGCAATAACTTTTCGTCTCGGTTCAAAAAGAAAAATGGAAGTGCAATCTGCCGTGCTTATTGCCAGACCAAGATTTGGTTTATCGGTTATCATAGCATCACTTTCGCCTTGATTACCAGGCTTATCAACAAAAATAATTTTGTCTCCGTGGATTTGATTTTGTGTTGCCACTTTACCTTCCAAACCAAGCGATTTGAAAAACCTTTGCCTGTCCGATTCCACTCTTTGGTTATCATCGCCAACAGTCAATGAAAGATTAAAACCAAACGGAGAATTTGTTTGTCCATCAATTTTTGTCGCCAATCCGAAAATAATATTTTGGCAGCCGTTTAATACGAAAGATTTGAGTATTACCATAAAAGTTAGTTAGAATAAAAGAAATACTTTATTTTAGGAAAGAAAATTTAATACGCTTTTAATTTTCTGTTCCAAAGATATTAAAATATTTCCTCGACAATCATTAATAGTAAAAGAAAAGGATAAATTTTTGAAAATTCTCATTTCAAATGATGACGGAATTGATTCACTCGGAATTTTTCATTTATACAACGCTTTAAAAGAAATCGGCGAAGTAACAGTTGTAGCGCCGCTAAGTGAACAGAGCGCAGTAGGACATGCAATAACCATGATGCATCCTTTGCGCGTGATAAAATTTTATAAAGATGGTGATTTTTTCGGCTATGCAGTTGATGGAACACCTGCCGATTGTGTAAAAATGGGTGTTAGAAATATTCTCGGCTTTCTTCCCGATATTGTGGTCTCCGGTATTAATCACGGCTCAAATACCGCCACAAGTGTAATTTACTCAGGAACGGTTTCAGCCGCAAGAGAAGCGGCGATAATGGATATTCCCGCAATTGCAATTTCAGTTACAAGTCATAGCGTTTCCAATTTTGCAACGGCTTGCGAAGCCGTAAAAAAACTTGTTCTGTTAATTGGTGAAAAAGGATTGAAAAAAGGAACCCTGCTCAACGTAAATGTTCCTGATTTGCCTGCTGCTGAAATAAAAGGAATGCAATTAACGAAACAAGGAAAATCAAAATGGGATGATGTTTATGAAAAAAGAGTCGATCCTTATGGGAAAGAATATTTTTGGCTCACCGGAGACTTTGTTGAAACTGACGACAATCTTTCTTTAGATCAATTTGCGGTTAGACAAAAATACGTTTCGGTTACACCGATTCATTTTGATTTAACGGATCACGAAACATATGATGAAATGAGCGGGTGGAAAATTGATTCTCTGCTTTAACCAACTTTTCTCATTTATTTTTTAGCTTTATAATGAATATTTCATTTCAGATTAATTGGTTCTTGCTTGCCGGGTTTGCTTTGCTGCTTGCCGGATATACAATTTTTGTGTACCGGACAACTGTTCCTGAAATATCCCGGAAGAAAAAAATCTTTCTCACACTGTTAAGAATTTTTGCTTTGGTTTTGCTCTTTCTGCTAATTTTTGAACCGCTTCTCAAAATTGAAAAGAAAAAGATTATCCAGCCGGTGTATTATTTCTTTATTGATAATTCAAAATCACTTAAACAATTCGAAAACAAGTCTCCATTTATTTCAGATATTTTTTTAAAGGAAATAAAGAAACTTCCAGCTAATTCTTTTAAATTATTTTCTTTCGGCAGCAATGTTTCTCACGAGTTAAAATCTGACTCTGCCAAATTTTCATTTACAGAACCCGCAACAAACTTCTCAAAAATATTTACTTCATTACAGAAAGAAGAAAATATTGCTTCCATAACCATTGTAAGTGACGGCATTATCACTGAAGGAACAAGCCCGCAATATCAAGCTGAAATGCTTAACGTGCCGGTTTTCACTGTCGGAGTTGGTGATTCAACTACAAAAAAAGATATTTCAATTCAAAATATTCTTCATAACGAATTTCTTTATACCGGAACAAGCACGCCGTTTGTCGTCTCTGTTTTACAGCATGGTTTCAATGGGGCAAAAGCGACACTTTCTCTTTTGGAAGATAATTCTCTCTTAGAAGCGAAGGAAATTTCATTCATGGAAAGTGAACTTCAAAACATTGAATTTTCATATAAACCAAAATCTCCCGGCGAGAAGAAAATTTCATTCGTTCTTTCTCCTTTGCCAAATGAATATTCAATTGAAAACAATAGACAATCTGTATTTGTAAAAGTATTGGATAGCAAACTTTCAATTGTTCTTCTTGCGGGCGCTCCCTCCGCAGATGTAACATTTATAAAAAATTCTTTGCAAGCGGATACGAACAATTTTGTTCAATCATTTACGCAAATAACTTCAACACAGTTTCTCGAAAAGAAATTGCCTGATAATGCTCTTGATAAAGCGGATGTTCTTTATCTTGTAAATTTTCCTTCTTCGCAAACGTCCAATCAATTAGTAGAAAAAGTTACAAAACTTATTAGAGAAAAAAGTCTTCCATATTTTTTTCTATTAACTTCTTCGGTTGATCCGGTTAAGCTGCGAATTCTGCAGAGTGAGTTGCCGTTTGCTTTTGATCGAACCGATAAATCGGTAGTTGAAACGCAGCCGGTAATAGAGGATGCAACTCTGCGAAATCCTTTATTGCAATTCAGTGGAAAAAATATTCTTGAACAATGGAACAACCTTCCGCCTGTTTACAAACCGAATTGGGAGATTACGGCAAAGCCGGAAAGTGAGGTTCTTGCAAAAACAAGGATTAACAATATTGTGTTGAACTCGCCTTTAATTCTTTCCAAACGACTCGGCGGCAAGCGCGCAATTGCTGTTTTAGCTGCTGATATCTGGAAATGGAAACTGCAAAAAGCCACTGCGCAACTTGATCTGTTTGACCGCTTTTTATCAAATGGCACAAAATGGCTCCACGCAGTTGAGCAAAAAAAGCAAGTGACTATTTCAACCAACAAAAAGTTTTATTCCGTTGGAGAAAAAATTTACTTCACCGCAGAAGTATATGATGAGGCTTTTAACACGGTAAATGAGGCGGAGATCAAGTGTTCGGTTAAAAGTAAAGACAATGAAATTCCGGTTTCTTTTTCAAGTGTGGGAAGCGGTTTATACGAAGGAGAAATTACGGAAATCGGAAAAGGAGATTACAATTTTTCCGGGGAAGCTTTGCTGGATCATAAATCACTCGGAAAAGATAACGGGAGATTTTCTGTAGGCGATATTGATTATGAACTTCAGAATACAACTATGAACAGCGATTTACTCAAACTTTTAGCAAAAGAAACTAGAGGAAAATTCTTTTACAATTCGTATGGGAATCTTTTTGCTAAGTTGAATGAGATCAGTAATAATTCAAACAAAAATAAAATTGAAGTGAATGAATACAAGCTTTGGTCAAGTGAACTAATGCTTGCGCTAATTATTTTACTATTTGCTGCTGAATGGTTTTTGAGAAAACGAGAAGGTCTGTTGTAAGCTGTAATGAAGCTGCTTTCCGCCATATTTGATTTCATCCTCCCTCGATTCTGTCCTGCGTGCCAAAAGAAACTCTCGCTAACTGAAAAACTTATTTGCGAAGACTGCCGGAATACTTTCGTGCATACTGATGAACAATTACTACGATTTGAATACGAAAGAAAGTTTTCCGAATCCAAAATTATTTCTGATTTTTATCCTCTTTTGGTTTTTGAGAAGGATTCCCCTTTGCAGCATGTAATTCACCAAATCAAATATCTCAAAAAATTCTTGTTAGCCGTTGAACTTGGAAAAATGCTTGGCAATTCTCTTTTGAAAAATAAATCCGAATGGAAAGTTGATATCATTCTTCCGGTTCCGCTTCATTCGTTAAAGAAAGCTGAAAGAGGATTTAATCAATCGTTTTACATCGCTAAGGGAATTAATAAGGTGACGAATCTCCCGGTTTCACAAGCGATCTTAAAAAGAAAAAGATACACCGAATCACAGACACAGAAAAATTTAATTGAACGTGCGGAGAATATGTCCGAAGCATTTCTTGTGAAACGTCCGGATAAAGTTGCGGGGAAAAATGTTTTGTTAATTGACGATGTAATAACTACCGGCGCAACAATCCGTGAGTGCGGGAAAATTCTTCAAGAATGTGAAGCAGTCAATATTTATGCGGCTTCCATCGCTCTTGCAGAATAAGTGATGTTAATCAGTTTTTCTTAATCTTAATCTTTTTCTTAATCTTAATCTTTTTCTTAATCTTAATCTTTTTATATTGTAATTTTAAGGTGGATTAAGAATACGATTAAGATTAAGAATTATTTTTTTGTTGTAGAATCTGACCCAATAACTTACATTCTCTCCGGTGCAGAAACTCCAAGCACACTCAATCCGTTTTTTATAACAATTTTTGTTGCAAGAGCCAGAGCGATACGCGCTTCTGCAAGATTTTTTTCTGTCCCTAAAATTCTGCAAAACGTATAAAATTTGTGAAACGATGCAGCCAATTCTTCCAGATAAGTTGCAATTCTGTTCGGTTCAAAATATTCCGCGGCAAGCAATACCTCTTCTTCAAATTGATGAAGTTTTCTTATCAATTTTTGTTCTTCATCTGCCACTAAAAGATTTAGATGATCGGTTGAAGCTGCCAAATTTTCATTTTCAATTGTCCGCATTATAGAACAAATTCTTGCGTGAGCGTATTGCAAATAAAAAACGGGATTTTCATCCGAATGTTTTTTAGCCAACGCTAAATCGAAATTCATGTGTGTTGAAATATTACGCATATTAAAAAAGTAGCGCACCACATCGGCACCGACTTCATCGGTTAATTCATCAAGCGTAACGTAATTTGCTTTACGTGTTGACATTTTAACTATTTCGCCGTTCTGCGTGATGGTTACAAATTGATGAATGAGAACTTTAACTTTGCCCGAATCATATCCAAGCGATTGTAACGCCGCCATCACATCCGGATATGTAGCGTTATGATCGGAACCAAATAAATCAACCATCAGATCATAATTTCTATCAAACTTGGTTATATGGTACGCCACATCCGGCAAACGGTAAGTCGGCTCACCTGTTGATTTCACAATTACTTTATCCTGTTGATTTCCAAGTTCCGAAAGCTTTAACCAAATTGCTCCTTCTTTTTCGTAAGAAAGATTTTTGTCGGCGAAAGTTTTTAAGAGGTTTTCAATTTTTTTCTCTTCGTATAAACTATTTTCATTAAAGAAATTTTTGTGTTTGATATTTAACCGTTGAAGGGTTTTTTCGATATCAAGAAAAATTTCTTTTTCTGCTTTCTCTTTGAATTTCCCTTCGGCAGATTCATTCTGCAATGAATCACCAAATTCATCTTTCAAACTTTCGGCAATAGTTTTAATATAATCACCTTGATAATAATCATCCGGAAAGTCAATCGTATCCCCAAGCAGTTCTAAATAGCGGAGACGCACAGAATCGCCAAGCATGCGCATCTGTCTGCCGGCGTTGTTGAAATAATATTCGCGGTCAACTTCGTAGCCGGTCCATTCCAAAAGATTTGCAAGAGTATCACCGCAAACGGCATTCCTGCCGTGCCCAACCGTTAACGGTCCGGTAGGGTTTGCAGAAACGAATTCGACGTTTGCCCGTTTACCCGAATGCTTTTTTGATTTACCGAATTCATCTTTTTCAATGAGAATGTTTTCGATTTTTTTTGCAAGAAAATCTGGATGAAAAAAGAAATTGATAAAGCCCGGTCCGGCAATTTCAACTTTTGTAATTTTTGCCGGATCGATGGTTAAATGAGCAATAAGTTCTTTTGCAATTTCACGCGGATTTTTCTTCAAAATTTTTGTAAGCAGCATTGCAGCGTTTGAAGAAATGTCTCCGTGTGTTTCAATTTTAGGCCGGTCAAAACCGATTTGAATTTCTTTTAAATAAGATAACTTTTGGGCGGCTTCGTCAAAAAGCGAGGTTAAATAATTTTTCAACCGTTTTATCCTTCACTTTCAACTTTTTTTGTTTTTGGTTTTACTGCTCGGACTTTTTTCGGCTTGGTTTCGATCTTTTCCGTCTTCGGTTTTACCGCACGGACTTTTTTCGGTTTGTCCTCAACCTCCATGATTGGCGCATCGCTCCAGAGTTTTTCTAAGTTGTAATAAGCCCGGATATCTTTTTGAAAGACATGAATAACAATGTCAACGTAATCAAGCAAAACCCATTGGAGAGCGGTCGTTCCTTCTTTGTGCCAAAGTTTGATCCCCTTATCTCGCAAAGATTTATCAATATTATCAGCGATAGCTCTCACTTGCGTATCGGAATCCGCCGAGCATAAAACGAAATAATCTGCAATCGCTGAAACTGTTTTTAATTCAATTACTTTTACTTCGCTCCCTTTTTTTTCAAAAATGAGCTGAGTAATTTTTTCTACAAGTTTTTTTGTTGTCAAAGTTTCTCCTTTGAATCTTTTAAATTAGAAAAATCTTTTCCGGCTAAAACCGTTATATCTAAAAACAAAGTTTTATTAATCTGCCGGATAATTTGTCGTTCGGGCACACCAAGTATCCCGGCGACTTTTTTTGCTTTCATCATATTACCTGATCTATCAATGATAAGAGTTTTATCAACATTAAATTGATAATAATTTCCCGACTGAATGACATCAATTTTATTTAAGCGCAAAGTATCCGTCAAGTGATCTCCCAAGCCCTCAATACCACAACCGTTTATCACTTCCACTTTAATGGGATTGAAAACATCTGTACTCTTTTTTGATTCTTTATCGGGAAATATTTTGACAACTTTCGTGTATGCTGAATAACCCAGATATCCATTGATCGACAAAAGAAGGAAAGTAACAAGGAAAACAACCAGAAAAGAGGCGGTAACAGTTTTGTTCTTATATTTATTTTGCGTTGTATCTCTCAAAAGCGAATGTTCTTAATTATCTACCAAATAAAAAATTTTCATAAAGCCCGCCGCCAAACCCATTATAGCCGTAAAAATCATTATAAAATCCACCCGGAATATTTCTGTACTGCACACTTATATTAACATCCTTCCATGGTTGATAATTCAATTGCGCACTGCTTAAATAAATACCGCTTATTTGATTTTGATAATTTTTTCCAAAAGAACTGTAAGGTGAATGAACTAAACTTGCATCAACTTGCATGTTAAAATTATCGGCAAATTTGTATCTCATGGTGTTGGTATAAACGCCAAGCGCTAAGCCGTTACTACCGGATGTTGTGTAAGACATACTATAGGAATGAGACATAGAAAAATTCTCCGGGTTGATAAACCCGAGCAACAAAGCAGGTGCATTGTTGTTTATCATTCCTTCTTGAATTGAAGGCTTAAAGATGTTTTTATCTTTAAATTGAGCAAAGCCGTTCAAAGAAGCTGAAACCAAAATGATTAAAAGAATTTTTTTCATACATAATCCTATTTATTAAATTCAAAAAATGATCCTTTGCAGAAAACCTAAAGAGTTAAATCATTCTTCTCTGCAAATATAACCAGAAAAGAATGCCTGACGCAATACTCTTTAGTCGCTATTTCATTAAGAAAGTTTCTTTTAACAGATCAGAGATATTCTTTAAAATAAGAAAAGCCGCATTTCGGCGGCTTTTCTTAAAAGATCCGAGCGGAGACTTACTTCATCAAGATCATTTTCTTGGTTGAAGTGAAATCATTTGCTTTAATCGTATAGAAATAAATACCGCTGGTTAAACTGTTCGCTTTGAACGATACATTATACACTCCGGCACTTTTTTCTTCGTTTACTAAGGTCATCACTTCTTCACCCAAAGTATTAAATACTTTTACCGTAACGAAGCTTTCTTGCGGGACACTGAAACGAATTGAGGTCTCTGGGTTAAATGGATTTGGATAATTCTGTTCCAGCATATAAACTGTAGGAATTGTGTTTCCAAGTTTTTCAACAGAGGAAGCCACAACAGTATATTTTCTAACAGCACCTGCAGAGAAAGTACCA
The DNA here is from genome assembly GCA_023231105.1 of Ignavibacteriaceae bacterium. Lineage (GTDB taxonomy): Bacteria > Bacteroidota > Ignavibacteria > Ignavibacteriales > Ignavibacteriaceae > UBA1563. The sequence continues at coordinate 35,644 of JALNWB010000004.1, forward strand.
AGATAAGCGATTTTGCCATCAGGACTAAAACCAATAGCACGAGGTCTTTCGGCAGCATTTTTATCTACATAAAAATTCCAAGCAATTTTTTCACCGGATAGAGTGTTTGTTTTTGTATCATATGCATACCAAGTAGCAACATCATAATTGGTTACTTCGCCGGTATGGCGATTTGGCAAGTCATTGTAAGAACCAGAACTCAACCAAAGTTGGTTAGGTTTTTTCGGATCCCAAACTAATGATTCGCAATCAAAACCTCTTAGAACTGTATCAGAAACAAATGGTGAAAATTCATCTGCTCTTGTCAATTTTTCAACATAATGAACCGAATATGCCGGATGGTAAACAGTTAATCCATCCTTAGAAACATCAATAGAGCGGCAATAACCGGTAGTAATATCAAGAACGTTTCCTAAAAAAATACCATTCTTATCAAACATCTTGATTGGACCACCAGGAATAACTGATCGAACGTAGAAATTACCGGCTGCATCAATACCAGGTTTAACAGTTCCACCGAGTCCGCAGACCAAACGATCCATCAAACCTGCACCGGTTTTATAATCGAATTTGAACAAATAATCCCAACATCCAGCAACGACATTTCCACTCTCATCAAGAGTTAAGCCTCTGCCGGTGTTGGCTGACCAAGCAGCAACAGTAATCATTTGAGTTGTATCCTGCGGATTCTTTATGCTTTTGAATGTAGTCTCTCCGCCGATCGTATCTTTAACAACTCCGCCAACTTTATTATAAAGAATCGGGGAGAAACTTGCTTGTGTACCATCGGGATTAAAAACATATATAGCTCTTACATTAGCTTTAACAGTTTTGAAAGCTCCTGTAGCAGCATCATAACCGGGAACTTGTATAGAATCCCTTGAATACGCGTAATAACATTGGATCCAAATTTTTCCATCCGGATCAACTGCTATCCCGTGGGTACCAGCGCCCTGGCTACTATCTGCCGGAAAGACAGACGCAAATTGCCATGTGTTTTGAGAGAAAAGGCTTACAGAAACCAAAACAATCATTGCAAAAACAGAAAAGAACTTCTTGAACATATTAGTCTCCTTTTTTTATGAATTAATTATCTACAAAATTTTTCTGAACTAGTGAAAGAATACCAAAAATAGTTTCCTAATTTGGATTGATTAAATAATGAAAAAATCAAATCAATACTCATAAATCGTTTCCAGAACAAAGTTAAGGAACATGTCTATTAATACCTATTGATAGAAATCACTGTATTCCGTAATAAGGCGCGCCTCCTAAATTATTTAAAGTATTTACTTTAATAATTGCTTCGGGAGGTGTTGCAGTATCATTTAAGTTGACAGCATGTCTCAATAAATACAAATATACGTCGGAACCTCTCCAGAAAAATGAGTTAAATTTACATTTGTCTGAAGGATTTAAGACACCGCTAAACAAGACTTGAGAACTTTTATCAGGTCTTACTTTAACAATTATTTCTACGCCATCTGTTCCGATATATAAGTCACCATCAGCGGAAAAAGTTATTCCACGAATTGTACCGGTGGGATAAGAAGTTGAATAATTATAATAAGGTTCAACAGTTCCTAAACTATCCGAATTAACAATTGGGAAACGCCAAACACCTTCCGCTCCATCTTTGGCGCCACCAACATAAAGATAGTTGTTGAAAACTCTAACCGAACGGATATTAGCATTAAAGGAGAATGGTTTTACATTTTTCGCTTGCGTTACTCTATATAGAGATACATTGTTTCCGGCAGCCCACATAATACCGTTTTTATCAAAATCAAAATCCACTATTGTACCGATACCATTTGCTGAAGAAACCCATGTTGCTGCAGTTGTATTTGGTGCAATTTTAAATATTCCTTTAACTCCTCTTACAGCATATAGATCGCCAGATTGACCGAACTTCATACTACTCCAAGATGTTTCAGCCCCTTTCGGAGCGAAGTCTGTGATGGTCCCATCAGGTGCAATTTTCTTAACTCCGGTTCCGACACTATCAACGGTATAAGAAACATATGCATTACCAAGTTTATCGAATGTTAATGAAAATGGAGTGTCATTGAATTTAAATTCTTTAAAAACGACGGTTGCCGAGATCAATTTATATGAGAAGAAATTACTTAATTTATCAGCACTAAATTTACTTATTTTAATGTTTATAGTATCTTTAACCAGATTTGGAGCTTTAACAATAACCTTATTCGCATCAAGCGAGATGATTTTAGCAATTACATTATTAAAATAAACGGCCATTCCGCTGGCAGAATCCGGGAAATTGCTTCCGGTTATAGTTATTTCATCTACTCCGGCAAAAGCGCTGTCAGCCGGAGAAACTGAAGTAATAACTGGAGCCAGAACGTTGGAGAACAAAGGATTATAAAGCGGTTCTACATTATTTTTTTCATTGCAGCCCCAAAAGACGAGAACCAAGACAAATACGAACGCTGCCAAAAGTTTTGAAGTTAGTGGGTATTGTAAATAATTTTTTTTCATAAGTATTACCAAAATTTTATTAGCTGTTAAATTCCAAAATGAATAGAAAATTTATGAACGTCGGAAAAAGTAGTCCATGGAATATAAGCATAATCTAAACCTATATTGAATCCTTCAATAGTTTTATTAAAACCAATTCCGGCAGTCACACTATATTCATCTTTTCCTGACAAGTATCCGCCGCGTAAAGCAAATGAGTTCATAAACTTAAATTCCGCACCGAGATCAACTTCTTCAACATTATCACGCGGAACAACCGAATCGAATGCAAGTTGAATTGAGTATTCGTTTTTATCAAGTTTTAACATATCGCTTAAGTTATAAGCAAACCCAACTCGAAAGGTAAGAGGAAGTTGAAATTTTTCCTGTTCTCGTTCAAGTTGAATATCTTTTGAGAAATTTTTAATCGACGCTGCAAAATCCAAACTCTGAATTCCCGTATGATAGAGAACTCCAAAATCGAATACCAGGGAATTCGGTTTATAATTTGTTTTGGTCAGTTCGGTTTCCGTAATGTTAACAATACCGGAAGTTAAATTCTGCAAAGCGTATTTAATGGAACCGCCAATAGAGAATTTATCATTCAAAGCTTTACCATAAGTGAGACCGAAAGCATACGCGTTTGGATTGAAAATTCCGGTTTCTACATAACCCTGATTGTTGCGAAGTGTACCTATAAAATCACCATAATTCACATACAGAAAAGAAAAGCCTAAAACTCCATAGTTCCCGTTCTCAGGTGCAAATGTTACACCGCCTGTATAATATTTTATATCGGCAATCCAGCTGATTTGTCCGGAAGTTGCATCAACAAAATTTGTTTGACGTGCAATAGAAGCGGGATTGGAAAATAGTCCATTTGCTCCAAGATTATCAAGGGCGGTTGTAGCATCTCCCATACCAGCCATTTTTGCATCTAAAGAAACCTGAAGGAATTTCATCCCGGTTTGTGCTAACTTCTTTTGGGCAAATCCGGAAGAAGTTAGAAACAGAGCAACAATTGAAACAGTTGTTAATATTTTTATTTTCATAAAGTTTCCCGTGTCTTTAGCGGATTATTACAAATTTTTGAATTTTTGTCTCACCGGAATTACCATCCCTTAATACTGCGATATAAATTCCACTGACAATAACTTGGTTGGCGTCAGTATTTAATTGATTCCAATCTATTTTTTTTGAACCTTTGGTGAATTGAGGATCTTTATCTGTAAAAGTTTTTATTAATTCACCGTACTCGGTATAAATTTTAAGCGTATGATTATCCGGGATACCATAAAAAGAGAGCCGTTTATCCGAACCGCTTGTTCCCAAATTTGTTGAATTTGCGGCAGAGATAAATGGATTAGGGACAATTCTAAAGTCGTTGAACACTACCACTGGTCCGGGAAGTGCCGGATTGTAAAGTTGAGAATAAAATCTATTGCTTTGAAGTTTTCCGGCAGAAATATTTAGAGCAGCATCTCCCGGGAAATTCTGTCCGATTGTTACGATATAATAATAAGAATCTATGCTCGAGGGAGCTGAATAATCATTATAAGAACGGATACTCTTATCTAATTCTGCTATCTTATGATAATTACTATCAACTCTTCCAATTGCGCGATATACTTCGAATCCGGTTATATCCGGATCGTTCTCATTATAAAGTGACCACTTAAGTCCGACGCTTCGTGGAGATGCGTCTGCCGAAAAAGAGCTTACCGGCGCCGGTGTCTTTAGTACTTCAGGGCTTTGCCAGTTAGCCTGGTAATTTGCTATGGCTCTCTTGAATGTCTGAAACAAAGAATCTTTACCGGTAAAAAACGCTGTGTTTTTTACCAAAGCATTTTTATCCGCTTTGTATTGCCGACCAACTTCAATAGATTTTTCATAACTTAAACCTGCAACGGCTTCGACAAAAACGATATGAATGCTATCACCATATTTTATGGTATAAGGTCCATATCCGTTACCCATCGAAGCACCACCCTGAAAGGGAGATGCGGGATCTTTTGTTGGCATAATCGGGTTGGTTTCACCAATTTTATCTAAATGACGAACATCATGCCCTGAAGTCATAAAAGTATATTCATCTGTCATTTTAGAAGTATTGTAAGCATCATTTTGCGATTGGAGATTTCCATCAGATTCAAAAGTTTTCGTTGTGGAGGGTTGGTTTGTATCATCACTTTGATCAGATGTAGATTTATCGGCATGTAAAGTTGCAATACCTGCAAATTGGGGAGCGCCTAATCGTCCGGTTGTATCTCCGGCAGTAATGTACAGAGCTGTTTTCCAGATAGGTCCTCCTAAATTATCATAATCAACAAAAGGAGGATATTTTCCGTGCCAAACATATTGAGCGCGAATTTGATTTTCGCCAGGTTTTTCCCATCCACTGATCGAACTGGTTTTTCCATCTCCGCGTGCGTCATAAGTTGAGTTCATTCCCCAACCTGTTGGATTACCGATCACATACCTGGTCAATTCGCAAGGAGCAAGCCGGTATTGAAAAAATACCACAACATCGTTCAAGGTACTGTCTTTTCGTTCAATGGTGGTAAGGTCTCCATCGATATCCCCGGTATTCTTATAAACAAAATCATTTACAATATAATTTTCGTGGTACTGGTTTTGGAATTGAAATACACGCCTTGTCATCGTTAAACCAATTTGCGTCCCAACTACAGTAACTATTTCTCTATCCCAGGGCATTGTTGGATCAACCTCATCAACTGTATAAGGTTTGCCATAGGTAACTTCGCCTTTAACTTGAAGTAGCGGTTTTTCATATTTACTTTTCATATAAAAAGATATCGGGAACACCTCTCCTTTTCCAAAAACGCGAGGACCAACATGAATAACTTTTTCTGTAACAAATCCAATTTTCGGATCACCAAAGTTTTTTGCGCCTATCCACATACCTTTCCATGCTTGAATATCCATATACGTGTAAATCGCTGGCCACTGCATTCCGTCCTGTTGAGTTTTAACCGGACCGGAAACCTCAATTTCACTTCCAATATCTGAATACCAATTATGAAGGGAACCGACAGACATATATTTAATTTCTTGCGAAAACGTAAGAACATTAATCAAAACCATAAGTATGAAGGTTTTACCAAGAGCATTCTTTAAGAGTTTATCATTCATATTTTTTCCTTCTACTTTAATTCAACTGAAATTTTAAGACCCCAATAAATATTGCGTGGATTTAAGAACGACGCCCATGATTGGTTTGGCATATCGATATACTGCTTTTTATCAAGTATCTCTTTCATTTTATTGTCCGGAACTTGCGACCATGCACCATCAACATATTGTAAATAATTACCGCTTTGCATTTCATAATAAACAGCGCTTGCTACCGGCGAACTAACGGTAGCAATATCTTGTACCGGAGCAATTGGAACAAACGGTCCTTGTCGATAATCTCCAGGTCGATCGCTGCCGTTAATATTATTATATCCGAATTTCCCTTTTGATTCATCAATAGCGGAAGAAGGTAGGTGAAGCGATTTCATATAATCATAGTAGTCATTCGCATCAATAAATCCATACGAACTGAGAGTTTTAATATTCAATGCATTATTGATATCAGCAAATACTTGAACATTAACCGGACCGAATTTTATGTTTTTGCTGAAGCGTAAATCTAAACCGTATGAATCTTTCCACTGAACATTATTCGAAATTCCCGGAATAGAGCCTGATCCCCCCGTCCATGTAGTATAAGAACCGGAACGCCAACTACCAATTAAACTCAATCTCCAATCAGTTAGTAATCCGATACCTTCGAATTCCGGACCAAAATCCTGACTTGGAGTAAATAAATCAAGGTTTACTCTTGCAAAAGGCTGCGGTACCGGTTTGGATTGTTCCCCTTCATTTTTTCCACTCGTAGTATTTAAATAGTTGAGCATATCTTGATAGTTTTCATAATATCTCGAATAATTAAAATAACCATATGTTGAGATGGAATAAGTATAATTTGCAAATCCCTGGAACCAATCCCCTCTATTTTTAGTAAGCGTAACTTCAACACCACGGATATCTTCGTATGAATCATTTATTGGAATATTATAATCAACTGAATTGTCTTTACTGATATAACGCACAGACCTTTGCTGTTCAGAAACATTTTTATAATAACCGGCTACTCTTATCAAGTACTCGTCAAACAATCCTTGTTCATATCCCAATTCATAAGCGATAGTTTTCTGAAGCGGAAGGTTTGGATCAGAAAGCCTGTCGATTCTTCCTGTGTATTGATCAATTCTAATTCTATAGAGGTCTTCCGGAGTCGGTATCTGGCGGAAGAATCCATAGTTAAAAAACAATTTGCTATTTTCCGTAATCGGGAAAGCTACGCCAAGTCTTGGACTAACATTCACTCTGGGTTTAGCAGGTTCTTTTTTTACAAGTTCATCAATAGAAGTAGCATTTTTAGCGGTTAATGCTTTATCATAAGAATTTGAGAGAACATACCAATCGGTATTTGGATCTGAATAATCAAACCGAAAACCAAGATTAGCAATCATTCCTTCATATTCAATTTTATCTTGAAAATAGAATGAACCGCGCATTGGCTTAGTATGCCATTTTGTAATTGAATTACTTGAAGGCAAATATTTATCGTACTGCCCGTAATTGATAAAGTTGTCGGTTAAGTTAAATTCAATTCCGGTTTTTATACTGTTAAACTTATCAAATTGATTTGTATAATCTAAACGTAAATTATATGTAGTAACTTTACTGGTATCGCGGGCATTACTCATCCCAACGCCCATTCTCATATTGCTACCGATACCCGTTGCTGAGCTGTCTTCAAACCCGAATGGAGCTTCGTCAGTAAATAATCCGGGGGCATACTCATAAATTTTTGAGTTATTTCTTGATCTTCCCGGGTAAGTGAAATACCTTGATTGAAAAATGCTTAATACACCTTCAAAAAAAGAATTAGGCGATAAAACATTTGTATATTTTGAACCGAGCATTCTTCTTTTGATGATGCTTGGAGCCCAATAGTCGGTTGAAAAAATTCTTGAATCGCCATAGGATGCTTTTGAATAATAAAAACCGTTAACGATTCCGGCAGAAGAAGTAAATAATCCGGGAGAACCGTCTCTGTTTGCTGCGGTTCCATCTGATTCACTCATCAAACCTTCAACTGTAAGTTTTTGCGTTGGCGTTAAATCAGCGGTAAACTTTAGGTTCCCGGTATAATCATGGTATGAATCCGTAGCAAGCGGAACAATATACATTGACTGCGTAGCTCTTAAAGAAGCCAGAAAGCGTAAATTGCCCAATTCACTTCCACCTGGAACCGGACCGGCAATTGACATATCTAAATCATAATCGGGTCTAAGGATTCGCATATCTTTTCTGTGTTGAAATAGAAAAAGTCGTTGCGCCGCTTCAGGCGTCAAATCGTTATCAGGATTATTATCGCTTAATAACTTTTGGGATATTGAATTCCATCCTTCAAAACTGGGATATTGTTTTAGTGTGAATGGATCCCAAGCGCCGTTAGTGGTTCCCGTCCATGCAACGGCATCATCAACATACGGCCGAATCCAATAGGCACCAGGAGAAGAAGGACCTTCGCCAAAATACTTTTTCCCTGCAGGGCGAACTCTCGAAAAAACACTAATTGAATATCTGTCGTTCTTTCCTTCTTTTGTTACAATGTTTACTAATCCGGAACGGATATTTCCATACTCGGCATTAAAGCCGCCGGTTTGAATTTGAATTTCTTCAACTGAAGTAAAACTTATGCCCGTAAACGGAGTATTGTCCCGTTCATCTCTCATAACCATCCCATTCAGCAAATATCCGGTCTGGCTTGCATATGAGGTAACTGATGATGAACCGCCACGAAACGCACCACCAACAATTCCGGCTTGTAGCCCAACAATAGATGTTACGTTAGCAACAGGCATGTTTTCAAATTGTTCTGAACTAATGTTCACAACGCTATTTGAAACGTCTTTTTGCACAACCGGAGGAGTTGCCGTAACAACCACTTCCTGCGCTTGTATTGATTCTTCTTTTAAAGAAATATTGAGTTCAAAGGTTTGATTAATGTTTACGCGGATATTTCTTAATATTGACGAAGTATATCCGATCATTGAGGCTTTAATGGTGTAGGTTCCCGGCGGAACATTTAGAATGGCATAGTATCCATCTAAATTTGTAGCTGCGCCTGAGTTTGTCCCTTGGATCATTACACTGGCTGATATTAACGGTTCACCGGTTGTAGCATCTTTTACTACCCCCGAAACTTTTCCCGTTTGTGCTTGTAACAAAAAAAATGGAATGAATATGAAAAGAAAAACAATTTTGTAGCGAGATTGCATATTTCAGCTCCTATTTTTTACTTGCCTGCCGATTGGCAGGGTAGGACATAGATTTCAATTTGAAAAATTTTTTCAATCAAAAATTATAACATCTGCCGATTAAATCAAATATTTTTTAAGAAATAATTATAAAATATTTCTTGAATATTGAACAAAGATAAATTAAGTTTTGAGAAGGAATTAAAATTTACTTAGGAAACCAAACCATGAAAAAGCTACTTTTTTTTCTTCTTCCAACACTGCTCTTTTTCTTCTCTTGTTCGGATGTAAAAACAACTGAAACTTCAGTTAGATGGAGTGGTACTTTTAAATTGCAATTATCTAATCTTCCGGCTTTAGATGATAGTTTGGTTTTAGCCGCATGGATAATGGATGACGCGGGAAAGGTTGTTCATAAATTCGGAAAACTGACTTATCCGTCAGGATCAAATTCCTATACAGGTACTTTCCTCTTAACCATTAGTGATTTTCAAGCTAATTCAAAAAATCAATTTGTCTGCATTAGCATAGAGTCTCGTGATGCAATTTTAAACGATACAACTACTTCTAACCTTTTCTTAATGATTAGCAAAATTCGAACAAATTCATCGGATCTAAATGTTGTTCCTAAAAATCCTGCTTCTACTGTTATAGCTTTCGGTAGTGACTTTGACGATCAAAAATATTTGGGAACGGATACATCTTCGGTTGTACCGCCGTCATTCAATACTGCAAAAGGAGTGTACACCGTTTTCACACCCACCGGAGCAAATGCAAACACTAATTCCGGAATTTGGTTTTTGAATTATATAAGCGCAGGTGTTTATGAAACCGGATTACGCTTACCTGAACTTCCTACAGGTTGGACTTATAAAGGCTGGGTAAAAGTAAACGGGAAATATCTTCCGACGGGAGAATTTAAATTAGCTGCCGGAAACGATGCACAGAATCTTTACGTTGGAACAAAGCCGATGCCTGCTTATCCGGGAGAAGATTTTTTGCAGAACGATACACTTGGAGTTGCATACCCTATTGATTTAGCCGGGCAAGAAGTAATGATCAGCGTTGAACCTAATGGTTTTAACGGATATAACAAAAATAAACCATTTCCTCTCTTTCTCTTAAAAGCTGTTATCCCAATTTCTGTAACCAACACAACTTCTATCTCATTGCAGAACAATTATTCAAGTTTTCCTACGGGAACAGCAGTTTATAAAGTAAACATTTATTAATACTTCGGATTTTAAAAGCAAAAAAGGATGTCACCGTGACATCCTTTTTTGCTTAAACACTTTGTGATTTGTCGATCTCTAAATTAGCAACTTTCCTTTTTTCATAAGAAGCACATCATCTAAATATACTGTTGGCTTTTTGATAACACCGTCTAAATGCAAAGCCACTCCAACACTTCCACCCATTGATTTATTATTTCCAAGTGCAATATGAATGGTTCCCAAAACTTTTTCATCTTCAAGAAGAACGCCGCTTAGTTTTGCCGCATAATTGGTTCCGATTCCAAATTCAGCAATATTTCTTGCTTCTGCACCGGCTGCATCAAGAATTTTCACAAGCTTCTTAGCTGTTTTTTTGCCGGTAATTTTTGTAGCAAAACCATTTTCAACTTTTATATAAATGTTACTGTTTTTTACTAATCCCAATCCCGCCATTGAACCATCAACTATGAAAACACCATTGGCGGTTCCTTCAACCGGGGCAAGGAAAGTTTCTCCGGTTGGTAAATTTCCGCTTTCACCTTTTGCATGAAATAATCCTTTGGAAGCATATGAGGTTCTTCCTTCAATTGAAAAAGAAATATCGGTGCCAAGTTTTGTTGTAACGCGAACATGTTTCCCTTTTTCTAAAATTTCTTTCAATTTTAAAGAGAGCGCTGATATTTTATTATAATCTGCATTCAATCCGCGAATCATTACTTCTTTGGTTATGCCGGGAAATGTTGCAACGCGTACGCCTAAAGCAGATGCATTCCTTCTGGCATCCGTGTGCGTTAGTGAAGTTAAAGTGGGACAAAGAACAACATCAAATTTTTTCATCAACTCTGCAATTTCATCCGAGGGTTCTTCGCCGTTCACTTTGCCGGGAACCATTTCAACATATAATGATTGATGTCCGAGCTTCTTTGCGTTTTCAAAAAGAGATAAACCGATCTCCCTTTTTTCCACATCGCTGATAACTAAAACTCTTTCACCAGTTTTTGTTCCCATGCAATCTTTAATTGCGATAATAGACGCTTTATCGAGTTTTGAAAATTTCATAAATTCTCACAATGGAAAACTAAAATTTAATTGAATTACTCCGGCAAGTCCGCCGTTATCGATAGCCACAGGCATTGGTTGATTAGATTGTTCGTTCACGTTTAAAGTTGCACCGTCTGCTTTTTTTAATTGTTCAAACCGGAATAAATTATAACCGGCGCTCCCCTCAAGACTAATATAATTGCCGATAAGATACACAACAAATCCGGTGGAAAGTGAATATCCAACATTTGCTTTACTTGATTTGTAATCATCTATTTCTGTTAATACTCCGGGGCGGTCTTCAGATTCAATAAAATCTGCCTGCGAAAAAGTTACTGCGGCTTTTAATATTTTCCAATTTAACATTTCGGTGATGTGCGTGCCGAAATCAATACCTAAGCCAAATGTTGTTATCTTCACTTCAAAAGTTTTTGCAATTTCAATTGCGCCGGATTTGATAATTACTTTATTTTTTTCAGAAAGTCTTTGATAAAATCCTTTAAAGGAAAGATTGAAGCCTGAAAATCTTTGATTGAAAAAATTTATACCAAAACGATAACCTGCCGCCTGTCCAAAATTTTTAAGAGGTGAATTGAGTGAATCTTTATGGAGGGCGTTAAAAAAATCAACTCTTTCATTAATGCCCTTGGTCTGATAAGTCTGTATGCCGTAACCTGCAAAACCGCCGACAAGTCCAAGGCAACCGAAACCTAAATCTTGTGCGTGAAGTCCAAATGAAATTAAAAGAAATAATATGAAAAAATGTTTTTTCATTACTTACTTCATCCCTTGTTCAAGCCCGTGTTTATTAGGTCCAAGTTCATTGCGGCGCAGCATAAAAGCGAAAAACAATCCGAAGAAACCAAGCAGCGAGAATATCCACATTCCTAAATTGTACCCAGATGGATTAACCGCGCTCGCTCTGGAAATATCATTTGCGTATCCAATCAACAAATTAAATCCAAACAAACCTATGTTTTGAATCATCGTCATTAAGCCGTAAGCTGTACCGAGTTTAGCCGTATCAACAACAAGCGAAACGGAGGGCCACATCACTGCAGGAACAAGCGAGAAAGCAATTCCCATCAACGACATCGGAATTAAAAGATAGATCGGAATTTGTGAATGAATATCAAAAAAATCAAAATTGAGAGAAAGAAAGCCGTGCAATCCTAATGGAGAAGCTAAATCAATTTTGTAAGCCATAATTAAATAGACGGGAATAATGAGAAGCGAACCGAACATCATCAGCAAAGAGCGCTTACCGATTTTATCTGCAAGCAACCCAAACAGCGGAGTAAAAAACATTGCCGCCAGCGTTAACATACTCGAAAGATTTCCCCCGACTTCACGCGTGGTGCCGTGCGCATCCTGAAAAAATTTAATTGCAAAAGTTTGGAATGGAAACATCGCAGAGTAAAAGGTAACACATATCGCAGTTATGTACCAGAATGATGTTGGGAATGAATTTGATTTCAAGAAAAGAATTAACGCCGCAACAATTATTGCTATAAGATAAATCGTCCAGTTATCAATGTTAATAAAAAAGAGAATAATTGCAGCTACTGCTAAGGCTGAAAAAATATACCAGCGTTTTCGTTCTTTTATCTTTAAAATATCTGAGAGTAAAACTGCATCCTGCTCACCGTCTTTCGGCATTTTGAATTTTTTTGTTGCTGCGAGATCAAGAACAAAATAAATCAGAATAAAAACTACTGCCGAAACTCCGGCAAAGACAGATATCCAAAGTGGTGTCTGCCATTCACTATAAAAACTTTTTCCCCAAGATGGAGAATTTAAAGCAAGGAATGAACCAAGCCTGGCAACGGTTAAATTTAATCCGAAGGCGAAAGATAATTCCTTTCCTTTAAACCAGCGGGCAATAATTGTGGTGATCGCAACGATCATCGATTCGGCGCCCAATCCGAAGATCAACCTGCCGCCAGCCATAAAATAAAGACTGCTGCTCATTGCAGTTACAACTGCACCGATAAAAATCAATAGCGTGAAAAGAACAACTGAAATTCTTGTCCCGATTTTATCAATGATCAACCCGCCAACCAAAACCATAATGATATTCGGAAAACTGTAAATGGCTTGCAGCAGACCAATATTGGAATCGGTAAAATGTAATTGTTTAGAGAGAAGATCGGCGAGCGGACTGATACAATCGTAAATGTAATAGTTACCGAACATCGCAAGGCTGACAAAGAGAAGGACTGTCCAGCGGAAAAATTTAGTTGGTTCGGGTTTCAATACAAGTGTTTCTTCCAAGCGAGTTCCTTAATCTTTTACTTGCAAAATTGTAGAGACTTGCCATGGCAAGTCTCTACGGAAAGTGTTTTTTTTATTTAGTTGGAATATTATTTAAAACGTTCGCGAGCAATTCATAAAACGGTTGAACAGAAGGAATGTTCAATCGTTCATCAGGTGAATGAACACCGAACATTGTTGGTCCGAAGGAAATCATATCCATATTCGGATATTTTTCGCTGATGATTCCGCATTCCAAACCGGCATGAATAGCCGCTACTTCAGGCTCTTTTCCGTTCATATCGGTATAAACAGTTTTGAATACTTTCAGAATTTCAGAATGAACGTTTGGTTTCCAGCCCGGATAACCATCGCCGTGAGAAACTTCTGCACCGGCTAAAACAAATACCGAATGAACCATATCAACAACATCTTGATTTTCCGTTGCAACGGAACTGCGCTGACTTGTTACAATATTAATGTTGTTCCCTTCTGTAATTATCGTTGCAAGATTTGTAGATGTTTCAACTAATCCGGCGATATCGGGAGACATGGTAATTACGCCGTGAGGAGTTGCGTAAAGTGCATTCAATAAATTTGCTGTTGTTTTTACATCCATTACGTTTGCAGGAAGCGCAAAAGTTTCAGCAGAGACTTTCAAGTTTGGTTCGTTAGTCGCCAACTCTTCTTTGATCGTTTTATTATAGCTTGATAAAGCTGAAAGGAAATCAGCTTCATTAGCTTTCGAAACGGTGACAACCGCAAATGCTTCACGTGGAATTGCGTTGTGTTTATTTCCGCCTTCAATTTGTGCTAAACGAATTGACAAATTAGTTGTTGCATTCCACAAAAAACGATTGAGGATTTTGATCGCGTTTCCTCTTCCGGTGTGAATTTCAAGACCTGAATGACCGCCTTGTAAACCGGCAACTTTAACTTCGTAAGCAACAGAATCTGCGGGAACATTTTCCGGTGTGAAAGTAAACTTAGCGGCTGTATTTTTCCCTCCGGAACAACCAATGAAAAATGTGCCGAGCTCTTCCGAATCAAGATTAAGTAGAATATCAGCTTTAAGAATTGTTGGATCTAAACTTGCAGCACCCGTTAAACCGGTTTCTTCATCTAAAGTGAATAAACACTCAAGCGGTCCGTGTTGAATTGAACTGTCTTCCAATACAGCTAATGCAGAAGCAACACCGATACCGTTATCGGCGCCGAGAGTTGTTCCTTTTGCTTTAACAAAATCTCCGTCAATATAAACTTGAATAGGATCGTTGTCGAAATCGTGTTCAACGCCACGATTTTTTTCGCAAACCATATCGATATGTCCCTGCAGAACAACTGTTTTCAAATTTTCTTTTCCCGCGGTTGCAGGTTTGCGGATAACGATGTTCCCAAAAGCATCTTTTACAGTTTCGAGATTTAATTTTTTCCCGACGGAAAAAATATACTCGGCAATTTTCTCTTCATGTTTTGAAGGACGCGGATGCTGGCATATTTCTTCGAAATATTTCCAGACCAAAGCCGGTTTTAATTGAGCTAATACAGTACCCATAACTAATTTCCTTTATCTTGAATTTCTAAAAATGTTATTAATCTTTGTTCATAAATTCCGGTGAAATATTTTGGTAACCGTTCTTCAACCGGTTGAATTTTTTCCCCAAACTTTTTAACCAACTCACTTGCTATCTCATTTACGTTTCTTGTACTATCGATCAACAGCCAGGCGGCAGAACCAAATTCATCCAGTTTAATTTTGAAAAATTTATACTGCATGTAAGGTAAAACAAATTTTACTGCAAAACGATTCTTAAACTTTGGGATCAGTACAGTTACCAAATTGTTTTCATCAACTGTTTCGCCGTAATTCTTAATTGGACGCACTTCGAGGTAGTTTATCTCTTTTAATACTGCGCGTCTTTGAAAAAAATTCATTCATTCTCTCTCTAAAAAAATTGTCCCGGTATTTTACACCGGGACATTAATAAACTATGATTACATAGATACGTGTGGTGGAAGCGGATCATCCGGTTTACCTGCGTTGCCAACCGGAATTTTGATCAGCATAAATGCGATAACCGCTAAAACAACAACACTCAGTATTATAGAAGCCGGTGATGAGAGATCAGCTATTTGGATTTCAAAAAATGCTAAAGCTGCAAAGAACAAACCGATCAACGCTTCTCCAGCTATTAATCCGGCGGCGATCAGAACTCCATTATTTTCAACTCGTGATTTTTGTCCTTCGTTAAATTTCTTCTTTTCGTTTATCATTTCAACAACACCTTTAAGTAAACCGCCTACAAAAATTGCAAAGGTGGTTCCTAACGGAAGATACATTCCAACGCTAACAAGCATCGGGCTTTTAACATTCATCATGATGAAGCCGACCCCCATTAACATTCCGGTAAAGATAAGAATCCATTCCATATCTCCTGCAACAATTCCTTTAGAAAGAATTGCCATTAAACTTGCCTGCGGCGCAGGTAGTTTATCTCCGCCAAATCCGGCATTCAGATCAAGAAATTCTTTCTGAGTAGATTTATCTAATTTTTTAAATTCTTCAAAAGAATATTGCTTCCCTTTTAATTCTACTTTTGATCCCTGGTAATCAACAACCATTTGGTGATTACTTTGCATTTTATCTACTTGTTTATTCACCTTTTCAGAGATATCGCCTTCGTGCAAAATTAAAAGAGGAATGAACATTACAGCGGATGCTACAAGAATACCGATCAAATCACCAACCTGCATTTTCCAGGGTGTACCGCCGAGAATATGCCCGGCTTTTAAATCTTGTAACATTTCTCCTGCAACCGCCGCCGCAACGCAAACAACAGCAGCAACGCCAAGTACAGCGGCAACTCCTTGCGCTCCTTTCATACCAAGTGCAACCATTAATAAAGCGGCAATAACAAGTGTTGAAAGAGTTAATCCGCTTATCGGATTGTTACTTGAACCGATAATTCCAACTAAATAACCGGAAACCGCCGCGAAGAAAAATCCCGCAACGATCATAACTAAGGTTGCTACCAAAGCGGCAACAACATCTTGAGCAAAATAATTATAAATAAAGAATGTGGCGATTGAAGCTAACCCGATACCAAGCATGATGTAGGTAAAAGGAATATCTTTTTCGGTTCGCTCGGTTGTTGATTCTCCCGAAGCCGCTTTTTTAACATCGCTAACAGAACGGGAAATTCCGGTGGCAAGACTTTTTCTCATCTTCCATAAAGTGAAACCTGCGCCAACCAACATTCCGCCGATTGCAATCGGTCTAACATAACTTTTCCAAACTGTAGTAATTTCTTTTGCCCAATCCAGCGTTGAGGGGTCAACATTACCGAATTTGAAGTACGCGATGATCGGTGCTAATAATCCCCACGCAAGTACTCCACCGCTAAAGTTTAACGCGGCTAAACGGGGACCAATGATATATCCAACACCCATATAAGCCGGACTAACATCTGGAGATTTAAAAAGAATATTTCCTTTTCCGAAGGAGACTAATTTATCAGCGCTGGTTGCAAATAATTTATATTGCCCTAACGCCTGTATCAAAGCGCCCACTCCCATTGCGCTAAATAAAAATTTTGAACCTGAACCGCCGTGTCTGCCTGCTTTGTGAATTTCTGCAGCAGCAACTGATTCCGGGAAAGGAAGATCAATATCTTCAACCATTACGCGGCGTAACAACGCAACAAACATAATTCCGAGAATACCACCGGCAAACATAATTGCCGATGAGATAGCGTAGTGACCGGGAGTGAAAAACGGATTCCAAATTCCGGCAATAAAAAAAGCGGGAATTGTAAAAATTGCTCCGGCTGCAATTGACTCGCCAATCGATCCTACAGTACGAGCGAAATTTTCTTCGAGAATTGTCCCCTTAAATAATTTGATAATTGCCATACCGATAACGGCGGCTGGATACGTAGCAGCGATGGTCATACCGGCTTTAAGTCCCAGGTACGCATTTGCAGCTCCCAGAACAACGGCTAACACAAGACCAATTACAAGCGCGCGAACGGTGAATTCGGCGATGTTGGTTTCTGAAGAGACAAAAGGGACAAATTTTCTTTGTTCGGACATTTCAACCTCTTATAATCATTATGAACTAAATTAATTAATTTGAAAATGTTAGTTCAAATATAAGAATGATTTCTTAGCACTTCCAAGTAAACTGTTGAAAAATAATTTTTACCACTTTTTTTGATCTTCGCTACGTTTTTAGCTTTTCTGGTTTTCTAAGAGATAACTGGTAAATTTAAACCAATACAAAAATAAATTATTTGAATAGCCACGAGCTTTAGCTCGTGGATAATTAAATACTATGGGATTGGCTTTAGCCACAGACTTTTTGTTTGGCTAAAGCCAATATTTATTGTGTTGATTAACCCACGTTCCGAAAGTTTTCGGAACGTGGCAATTCAAAATATTTTTTGTGTAACATGTGTTACCTAATTATTCTATATGAATTATCGGAGCTAATGAATCATGAGAAAACAAACTATTACAATTTTAAACACCCTCCTAATTTCTATTTTGCTTTTTGCTTCTCTTACTACAGGGCAGAGCAAAGTGAAGAGAATTAACCTCCCGAACGGCTGGGCTGTTTCGCCGGTTGGAAAAAGTTTACCGTTGGGAGATTTACCTCTGCAAATCGCACTCTCTACATCCGGCAAATATTTAGCGGTAACCAACAACGGACAAAGCGATCAATCCATTCAATTAATTTCTACTAAAGATTTTAAAATCCTTGATGAAAAACCGATTGCAAAAGCATGGTTCGGTCTGGTTTTCAGCGAAGATGAAAAATTTCTTTACGCTTCCGGTGGAAACGATAACTGGATTCTCAAGTACGCAATCCAAAATAATAAATTAGTTTTTACCGATACGCTAATCCTCGGCAAAAAGTGGCCCGAAAAAATTTCTCCCGCTGGTTTGGCTATTGACGATCAGAAAAATGTTTTGTACCTGGTAACAAAAGAAAACAATTCCCTCTATCTAATAGATACAAAATCCAAATCCGTTACTGGGACTTATCCTTTAGGCGGAGAAGGTTACCAGTGCCGTTTATCTCCCGACAAAAAAGAGTTGTACATTTCCTGCTGGGGAGGTGATAAAGTTTTGGTTTTTGATACTGATAAAAAATCTTTCTCATCCGAAATTAAAGTTGGCGATAATCCGAACGATCTCTGTTTAACGAAAGATGGTAACTATCTTTTTGTTGCAAATGCGAATGATAATTCTGTGTCTGTTATCGATATAAAGGAACGCAAAGTAATTGAAACGCTTAACACCGCCCTTTATCCACAGTCTCCGATTGGCTCAACTCCAAACAGCGTAGCGTTAAGCGAAGACGATAAAATGTTGTTCATCGCGAACGCCGACAACAACTGCCTAACGGTTTTTGATGTCGCGAATCCCGGTTCAAGCAAGAGTGAAGGATTTATTCCAACCGGTTGGTATCCAACAAGTGTTCGTGTGGTGAACAATTTAATTTATGTCGCTAACGGAAAAGGTTTTTCATCGCTCGCTAATCCGCAAGGACCAAATCCAACCAGAAAAGGACGCACTGTAATTTATCAAAAAGGTGATACTTCCAAAGTTGTAAAAGAACAATACATCGGCGGACTATTTAAAGGAACGTTAAGTTCAATTAAAATTCCCGATGAAAAAACTTTAGCCCGATATTCAAAACTTGTTTATGAAAATACTCCTTATCAAAAAGAAAAAGAATTAGCCGCGCATGGAGAAAAAGGAAATCCGATCCCTCAAAAAGTCGGAGCACCTTCACCGATTAAATATGTTTTTTATGTGATAAAAGAAAATAGAACTTATGATCAAGTGCTTGGGGATTTACCGCAAGGCAACGGCGATACAAGTTTAACTTTGTTCGGAGAATTTTATACGCCGAATCAACACGCCATTGCAAAGGAATTTGTTCTGCTCGATAATTTTTACGCCAATGCTGAAGTTAGCGCGGACGGACACAATTGGAGTATGGGCGCTTATGCAACCGATTATCTTGAAAAAACCTGGCCCACAAGTTACGGCAGCAGAGGCGGCGATTACGATGCAGAAGGAAACCGTGAAGTAGCAAATAACAAAGAATTTATTTGGGATGTTTGCAGTAAACACAATGTCTCTTATCGTTCTTATGCTGAGTTCACAAATAATGGGAAAGCAACAATTCCCGTTTTAGAAAATCATTTTTGCAAATCTTTTACTGAATGGGATATGAAAGTAAGAGATACAACCCGCTTTTATCAATGGAAAAATGATTTTGATTCTCTTCTCGCGCTTGGCAAAGTTCCGCAGTTTAACACGCTAAGATTTATAAACGACCACACCGAAGGATTACGCAAAGGAAGACCGACACCTTACGCGCACGTTGCCGATAATGATCTTGCGGTCGGATTGTTTGTCGATTATCTAAGCCGCTCGCCAATCTGGAAAGAGACCGCAATTTTTATAATTGAAGACGACGCGCAAGATGGACCCGACCACGTTGACGCGCATAGAACAACCGCTTACGTTGCGGGAGGATTTGTTAAACGCAATTTTGTTGACCACACCATGTACTCAACTTCTTCAATGTTAAGAACGATGGAATTAATTCTCGGACTTCCGCCAATGAGCCAATACGATGCCGCAGCCGAACCGATGTGGAGATGTTTTTCTACCGTTCCTAACATTGCTCCGTTTACAGCGCGCCCTATTAATGTTGATCTCGATGCGAAAAACACCGCTGTTAATTTTTGGCAAGAGAAGAGTGAAACGTTGGATTTTACAGAAGCCGAT